>CAZMMN010000054.1:3266-7110 GCA_964567405.1 uncultured Rickettsiaceae bacterium
AAGGCAGACCGTACGCTCCAGCCCATATTATACAGTCACCATTCCAGTTAAGAGTAGTGGATTGTGTCCAGCAAGATGCGGAGTTGCAGCTTTGTGTTCTTATCCTAATTTTAGGAGAGAAATAAGTGCTCTCTGAGGTTTTTTCCGCGCAATGGGTGAGGTAAAACCAAATAAACTTACCAGGGTAATCAAATTGTAATAGGCAGTTTCCTGCATCTCTGCCGCCATCTTTATTCCAGGGGGGACAAAGATTATTGCCATAAAAAGTCTTTTTATTGCCTCCTACTGGCCATGTTTCCGATCTCTTGCTCTGTTCGCAATTACATGGATCAGTTATGCATCTACTTACTGAGCCCCAAATTGATGCCGAGCAATCTACTGCAAATAATAACCAGACTAACAACCAGTATCTTTTCAACATTTAAAAATCTACCTTTTCGAAATTGCTAGCCATTAATTAAAGCCTTGTAGAATGGGTTAATCCAGTTCTCTGGGTGCCCAGGATTAGTGCTTACTATTTTTTGATAGATTTCTAATTCATAATCAGAACTAGACAGAATTTTAACAATTCCAGTTAACCCCCCTATGCTTAACTCAGCAACAACTGTTTGTCCTTCTCTCTTAATTAAAAACATTCGCGATGATATTAACAAACTGGATAGTCTTTCTATTTCCGCCTTGCTCAATCCTAGGGTTTTATCTAAGTTGGTAAGCTTAACATCGGAAGGTAATACTATAATAGTATCGATAAATGGCAGCCATTTTTGATAATTTTCTGTTTCTGCACCTTGCCAGCTATTGAGATTGAAATTAGTTAACACTATCCCATTATTGTCAGTTAGGCTATTAAAAATACTGGCTGTTAAAGATGTAAAATAATTGAAATTAAATAACGCATCTAAGTTATCTACCACTAATATTTTAGGACGAGGAGACGACTTATTAAGATAGTAACTTAAAGCATATATTAATCCATATCTCACACTAGCATGTAGATTTAAATTAGCAGTAAATTGATCAATTAGCTTTTTTTCCGTTGGGAAAAAGCGCTTGGTAAATGACTTGTCAGTAATATGCTCAAGATTAAACCCTGTAATGTCTCCATCTTTAAAGTTAAAAGCTTCTTTATTGTCAAACAAACCATTATACAATCCGCCTTCATCAAAAATAGCTAGCCTACTAAGAATGACTTCTCCCCCCGGCTTAGAAAAATCTAGTTCTTTTAAAATAGTAGATAAGTTACGCTTACTTGGATCCCAAGTAAAAATTTCCTCTATTAATAATTCTAAAAATGCTAATTCTTGTTCAAATAAAGGTAATACATAATGATTACAGATTATTCGCAGAAATTCCTGGCAGAATTCCTTATCCTCACTAGAACCATCACATAAAAAAGGGTTGACTACTCCCTTTTCTTGTTCATGCCAACTGCCTTCTAATGCTTCTATAAATATCTTAGAAGAATTATCAGTAGAAAGATAAACTATTGCTGGATTAAACTTAGTGGTTTCAGAGAGTAAAAAGTTAGTTAGTACCGTCTTGCCAGTGCGGCTAGTGCCAAATATGCAAGTTATGGCACCGCCGCTTTTGGTGTGCAGATTCATAAAATAAGGGGTGCCTTTTTCTGTCCTTAGTAAAGTTATTGCTCTGCCAAAGGGGTTATACTGCTCACCAACGGGAAAATTATGCAGAGAGCTTAATGCAGCAGTATTTTCTAAAATAGTAGAGGTCATTCTTCGCAGATAGTTAAAATTGCCGGGCAATTGCGCCCAAAATGTTTGCTCGAGCTTTATATCTTCCCTAACATGCACAATGCCTATTTTTGCTAAGGACTTAGAAGCGCTTTCCACGTCCTTTTCTAATTTCTCTAACTTATCGCCAATTACCATAATAGAGATTTGTTGATGACAAAACTGATTCACCCCTGCCCTTTCATCCATGTCCATTATACTAGAAATGCCTTTTATATCTCGTAGTTCCATATCGCCGCTGACTTTTAAGAGATAATCCTGCTCACTAAAAGTTGCCATTACTTTTTTACGGGGGACAAAGTAAAATACTTCCGTGGCAATAAACTCGATAGGAAGCTGCAGGAAATCATCTAAAGAAGTGGATGAGACTTCGCGATATTCTTTAATGGAAAGTATAGCAGCAAATTTTTTGCCACTCTCGCTGATTACCTCAATTTTATCTGAGCCTACTGCATATCTATTTGAGGCGAGGGTAGTGGACAGTCCAGCTAACGGCACTAAGCAATTTTCTTCGCTAAGATGCACTATCCGCCTATATAAAAACATGGGCTCAGAAAAGCTTTTGTTTCCTTCGAAATATATGCCAAGCTTAATTGCTCCATAATCTTCTAAATCCCTTAAGATTTTATTTGTTGAGCTATTTAATATTTCACACGCTTCTTTAAAGTAAGCATCTTGAAAATCCGCAACTAGCTTAAATGATAAGGAATTAATTAAGGCGGTAAAATTTTTAACCTTAATTGCTGCTGATTGATAAATTATAGAAATATATAAAGTGTTAACGAATTTATCATCCCAATAGTTTTTTTTGCACCATAGAGCATGAATATTAGCAGCCAATAATTTTTTATAGGGCAGGGGATCATCTAAGTTGGTTCGGCGCCTCACAGTGTGTATCCAAAAAGCAAAACTGTTGCTGTTAATATTCTTCCTGATTGCCTCTCTAACGACTTCGCGCAAATTAAATAATTTCTCACTAATTTTTTCTGAGTTAATGCCGTTAATTTGAATTATTTGTAATAACTCTCCATTCTTAGTGATTAAGGTATTTTCGTTATAATGGCAGGCGATGGGAATATAAAGCTCAGCCGAATCATTATAAAGCTGCCTATCAATTTTTCGGGATTTATCAAATAACACTAAATTTTCCTAATTATAAGCTATAAATACGTTAGTTATTATGACCTACTAATCGGATGTTTGTTAAGCTTTTTAGTTAATCTGATTGTTAGAAAAGCGCTAGATGTCTTACTAATGTAACGGGGGTAAGGAATAGAGCAGCGGAGGATTGAATAGGATAGCGGGAGAATGGATATGGCACTGTTAACAAAGTAATTTAAATAAGAGAAGATGTATGTTATATTGGTTTTGCAGTAATATGTCAGATTGGTTAAAGAATGGAAGATAAAAGAAAATATCCGATAGAAGAAGTAAAATTCAGAGAATTAATAGAGCCATTTCTGGAAAAAACTAAGCAAAAAGTTGGCAGACCTACAAAAGTAAGCCACTACAAGTTTTTTTGCGGAGTATTGTATGTGCTAAGGACAGGGATTTCATGGAGAGACTTGCCGAAAGAATATGGCAATTGGCACACAATATATACAAGATATAAAAGATGGAGCGAGAATAGCGTTTTTTGGGGGTTATTATATCATCTGCAAAGTCTGAAAGATATAGTAATGGATGTAGTGTTCGTTGATGGGTCGATTGTCCCTTTGCATAGGCATGGCGGCGGTTGCTTAAAAAAAACGGGGAGAGCAAGCGACTGGAAGAGGCAGAAAAGGACTTGGAACTACAATGCATGTTGCAATTAGCAATAATGCATTTGTTGCCGGTAAACTATTTCCAGCGCAAAGACAAGATTGCAAGAGTTTTGAAGAGCTTCAAAAAGAATTGCCTTGGAACAATATAAAGTATCTTGTGGCTGATAAAGGATATAATACCTCAAATGTCAGAAATATTATAAAATCATACGGAGCAATTCCCGTCATACCATTTAAGGGAGTATACTTGCCAGAAGAATCTAAACTAACTCCTGAAGATTTTTATGAGGTTAAGTTGTACAAAAAACGCAATATTATTGAACGTTTCTT
>CAZMMN010000055.1:0-7041 GCA_964567405.1 uncultured Rickettsiaceae bacterium
AAATTAAAAGTAGTACGGCGAGCAAATTTGAGTCGCGTGAGGAGCTGATGAAATTGCTAGATAGCTTGATCCGCTGAGAAAATTGGCTGTTAGTACTAAAAAGTCACAGTTTTAAAAAATATTGCTACTGGAAGCGATGCATCTAATTCACGGTTACAAGCATTTAGCAGATAATAAAATTTTTGGTTTTGTCTTGAAAATTCAGTCCAGTATACTTTAAAGCTCCCTAATCCTAGCAAGAGGTTTATGGGAAATTAACTTAGCAAATTGGAGAAATTGGCTCACTGAATCAACAATATCATCATTGCGAGAAAGTGGGAAAGTGGTTAGCTCTTTAAGCAGAGCTGTAGTGAAAGGTGATTGTTTAGGAATAAGCGCTTTTGCTGCTTGAAAGAGTGGGGCTACTGAAGCAAATCTAGTTATCTTATCGAGCTTAGGCTTAATGGCTTCTATATTATTATATCCATTTAGCTGTAAATCTTGAATGAGTTGTTGCCCACTGGACTTATCCTCAATTAGAAGGAATTTAGAAGGATATTGTCTGGCAAGTTCTTCGGCTTTCTTTTTAAGCTCTGGGTAGCTGAGCTTGTTTCTAAACATTGCAATAAGATAGTATTTATTCTCGGTAATCCCCCAGACGGTGCAAACGCTGTAATCTGCTTGCTCACTAAGCTTAATGGCGGTATCCCAGCTTTGAATGAGATAATCAAATTTACCTGGCAGTGTTTCATAAAAACTTATATCACTCATTCTTAGCAACGAGCAATAATTGGCTATTGGTTCTTGCATATATTGGGCAGCGAAATTATAACTCCCTATTTCTTGTTCTAGCTTTATTAAATAATCCTCTTGGTCGCGGAGAGGATGGAGCAATTGCCCGATGCAAAATTTATATTCTTTAGCTATAGTAGAAGAGAACTTTTCGGGAATGTGAGGACGAGGTATAATATAAGTCTTATCAGCCCTTACTGGGAGTTTTAAAAGTTGCCAATGATCATTAGCAGATAGTAAGTGTCCAGCTAAATCCTCTTCATGCAGTCTTTGCATAACTAATACGACTGCTCCGTTGCTTTTATCATTTAGCCTAGTAAGAAAGGTTTGTTCAAACCATTCAATGACCCGTTGGCGCATTTTAGGAGAGTTGATTTGCATCGGGTTATGAGGATCGTCAATTATCAGAAAATCTCCTCCTTCACCAGTAGCTGAACCTCCAACCGATGTTGCAAATCTAAATCCGTTTAAGGTAGTTAGAAATTTGCTTTTTTGGTTGTGTTTGGTGCTTAAGATGGTAGAAGGAAAAAGATGCTTATACCAGGGAGAAGAGATAACTAACCGACAATCTAGCGAATGTTTTAGACTTAAAGTATGGGAATAGCTAGCTGCCATTATTCTTTTAGAGGGATCGCAGCCTAGCATCCACGCAGGCCATGCTACGCTCACGCAGATAGATTTTAAACTGCGTGGGGGGATATTAATTATTAAGCGTTTTATCTTGCCACTTTGTACGGCTTGTAAATAATCTGCTATTAGCCTTATATGCCAGTTCGGTTGATAGGTGGAACCAGGATTAACGGTACAAAACACTTTGTGAATAAAGCAGCTTAAATCATGGCGCAGGAGAGAACGCAGTAATTTCTTGGGAGTCATTTGCTTTTGCTTTATTACACGATCATAAGCAGGTAACTTAATTTAAAAACATTATACTATAAAACTAAGCTACCATTAATATGTATTATGGTTTTTTAAGCTCTGCGATAAGATGTGATAACTGTTTTTCTAAGGTAAAATGATCAGTGAAGATATCATAAGCAGTTTTAGCTTGGGTGGTAGCTTGGGCTGGATATTGTCTAGCCCAGATAATGTGAGATTTAACCTGTTGATAGATTTCTTCATCGCTCTTAAACACATCAATATAAAGAACATTATTGCCAAATATATTTTCTATAAATTTGTGTTTATCAGTGATAATTAATGCCCCGCTTGCCGCTGCTTCTGCAATTCGTGAGGTAGGAATGCCCTCTACTAAATGTTCAAAATTATGTATGATTAAAGAAATGCCAGCTTGCTTTTGTACCTTAATAGTACTATCAATTATATGGTCA
Organism: uncultured Rickettsiaceae bacterium; assembly: GCA_964567405.1. Lineage (GTDB taxonomy): Bacteria > Pseudomonadota > Alphaproteobacteria > Rickettsiales > Rickettsiaceae > CAZMMN01. Next base: position 2,103 of record CAZMMN010000055.1, read on the forward strand.
TTTAAGCTTTCCATTCTTCCCTTATAAGCAGAATCAAGAAAACCTAGATAATCTTTAAGTCCATAAGCTATTAATAATTCTTCTTCTGCTAGCTTTTTTAAAGCGCTTGCCACTCTTAACGAGCCACGACTACAACCCCAAAGCGAACCAGTGATTACTGCTTGTTGTATGTTAGGAGGTGAATATTCTACAAATTCTTGAGCAAGATATAGAGGTATGATTTTTTTATTTGCAAGATTATGCTTGGCAAGTGCTTTATTTAAAAAAGGATTTTTGCCGTGAACAAAACTATATATGTCTGCATAAGCATCATATTCGGCTAGGTGGGCTAATTCACGCTTAAATGATCCGTCAGGATTATACAGCATAGTTGATGGAACACTTAAGTAAGTTATATTATACCCCAAAGGCAAGATATTAACGTGAAAGGTGAGCGCTATATTAATATTGGGCTTGAAAAGATAATTGGTGAAATTAGAAGCCACTTGATAAAAATGCCTAGTAAACCAAAACTGTGCAAGAGTGTTATCATAAATAATGCCAGCATAATCAATTCCTAGGTTGCTCGCTACTTTGCGCATTCTGTGATAGAGCAAGGACTCGCCTATATTATTACTGCTATAAATTGCAATCCTGTAACTAGATAACTTGCCTTGTAATAATTTTAGCCAAAAATGATCAGAGAAGTTAAAATTAAAAATTATTATCCAAAATATTATAAAAAAATATATAAAGCCTAATTTAAAAATATTAGAAATCCTAAAAACATTACGGAGACGAAAATTACGTGCTAAGAAGTTAAGCATTTTAACCTGAATTATTTTAAATTATTTGAGGATCAATTTTGACAATTTGATTAAATCCATGATTCTTTCTATAGATTTTCCTCTTGCCAGCATCTTCTTAACTACATACCTCATATTATTAGATATCTCTTTGCTTGTGCCATTTGATAATCTTTATTTACTTTTAAGTTAACTGAAAATTACTTCAGATTAAAGCATTTTTAATATTAGAAAGCTTTTTATATTTGCTGAAAAAAACTTTTCTTATTATTCTGTATAACTTCTAATTTTATTGGAGCCATAGCATGCCTAAGCTAGAGATTAAAGATATTTTTACAGTAATTGAAGATTATGACGTATTTCTGTTTGACTTGTGGGGAGTAATTATTGAGAAAGAGGCTATTTATCCGGGAGTAGTAGATACTATAAACAAAATTATCAAAACTAAGAAGACGCTTTTTGTTTCTAATATCCCGCGCACGAGATATATTGCCTATGAAAAAATAAGAGAGTGGGGAATAGATGTCACTCCTGAGATGATATTTACCTCTGGGGAGGTAGCACGTAACTTAATTAATAACAGCAAGGTTAGATTCAATATCAATTCTCCGGTTATTTATCATTTAGGAGCAGAGTTAAATGATAATATTATTTCCGATATGAACTACCAAAATACAAACGATATAAGAGAAGCTAATATCCTGCTCATTACTGTTTATAGAGATGAGAACGAAAATTTGCATGAATTTGATGATCTATTAAAAGCTTCTATTGACGCAGGAACTATTAATATATGCGCTAATCCTGACATTGTAGCGCCGGGTGATGGAATTTTAAGATATTGCGCTGGATATTTCGCAGCAAAAGTAGAAAAATTTGGCGGGGAGGTGTTATATACCGGTAAGCCGAATTTAGAAATTTACCAACAAGTGATGAATAGTCTGCCGCCAATATCAAAAAAGCGAATTCTAATGATAGGGGATACTTTTGAAACTGATATCAAAGGAGCAAATGATTTTGGTATAGATTCTGCCTTAGTATTAACAGGTAATGCTAGTAGGTTCTACGCAACACACCTGACTATGGAAGAGAAGCTATTGCATTTACAAAATGCTGCCGTCAAAGCTAAAGCAGCGCCAAATTTTGTTATTAATTTATCAGCAAGCAGTTATTATTAAGAGTTAAGTAAGAAGAGGCGTATTGATGAATAAGCAGATAGGCGATAAAGATAGCGCCAAAGGTCAGCAGAATCAAGAACGATTGGCTAGACTGTCTAAAGCGCTGCAAAAAAACTTAAAGCGACGAAAAAATACCGGAGGCGCATAACCCTATAATTATAGCGACCTCCCTACCATTGCGTTAGGAACTACCAGCCTATCAAATTCCTCAGCTGATAAAATTTTCAGCTCTATTGCGGCTTGTTTGAGAGTAATTCCCTCAGTATGAGCTTTCTTAGCGATTTTGGCTGCCTTATCATATCCTATATAAGGATTTAAGGCAGTAACTAGCATTAATGATTGCTCGAGTAAGTAACGAATTCTCTCTACATTTACCTCAAGACCCTCTAGGCAATGTTTTATAAAACTATCAATAGCCATAGATAATAAACTTATCGACTGGAGGACGTTATAGATAATAAGGGGCTTAAAGACGTTAAGCTCTAAGTGACCGCTAGCTCCTCCTATAGTTACTGTGACGTGGCTGCCCATAACCTGGGCGCAGACCATAGTTAGTGCTTCCACTTGAGTGGGATTTACTTTACCAGGCATAATTGAGGATCCGGGCTCATTTTCGGGTAAATGCAGTTCCGCAAGACCGCATCTAGGACCAGAGCCCATTAACCTAATATCATTGCCAATTTTCATCAAACTGACTGCTAAACTATTTAAACTGCCCGAAAATTCTACTAACGTATCGTGGGTTGCTAACGCTTCAAATTTATTAGGAGCCGTTTTAAAAGGATAAGAAGTATACTCAGCGACAGTGCGAGCAAATTGTTCAGCAAAGTGATGGTGGCAGTTAATGCCCGTGCCTACTGCAGTACCGCCTTGCGCTAAGAAATATACATCTTCTAACGCTTTTTTTATCCTTTGTATGGAATAATTGATCTGAGCACTATAGCCAGAAAATTCTTGCCCTAAGGTGATAGGAGTAGCATCTTGCATATGAGTGCGCCCAATTTTGACGTATTCTTGCCAGGTATTGGCTTTTGCGCTTAAGCTAGAGTGAAGCTGTGAGAGCGAAGGAAGTAAATGTTTGTTAGTGCTAATGACAGTTGCTATATGCATGGCAGTGGGAAAGGAGTCATTAGAGGATTGACCCATATTAACATGATCATTCGGATGGATTGGTGATTTACCTCCTTTCTTGCCGGTTAGCTCCTCGTTAGCTATAGAAGCAATTACCTCATTTACATTCATGTTGCTTTGCGTTCCCGAACCTGTTTGCCAAACTACCAACGGGAACTGCTCAGCAAAATTGCCGCTTAATATTTTGTCTGCAGCTTTGATTATTGCTTGTGCTTTATCGCTATCCAGAATCCCAAGCTCCATATTTACCACAGCGGCGCATCTTTTCACCATCACCAATGCCTCAATCACTTGCCTTGGCATTTTTTGCTCCCCTATTTTAAAATTATCTAACGATCGCTGAGTTTGCGCCCCCCAGTAGAATTTATCTTCTATTCGCACCTCTCCAAAAGAATCGCTTTCAATTCTATATTCACTCATTAATTACCTCGTAAAAAGTTAGCTGTATTTTGTTTTACGGTCTAAGAAACTTGACAAAATCTAATAAGTTAAGAATATTATCGCTGTTAGCGTAGGTCAACTGTAATGTATGATTCATAAGAATAAAAGTTTTTACCTGCTTTTCACTATTTTAATGATGGAGATACTGGCGGGCGGTGAAGTTGATCTATTTGTTCCTAGCTTTCCTGAATTGCAAAGAGAGTTTGATTTATCACCTTTTATGGTAGAGTTATTGCTTAGCGTCAATTTAGCTGCGCATTGTTTTACTTGTCTAATAGCTGGCAATTTAGGCGATAAATATGGGCGCCGACCAATTATTTTAATGGGTCTTGCAATTTTTATTGCCGGAAGCGTATTTTGCAGTTATGCCGCTCAATACTGGCAATTACTGGCTGGCAGACTGTTGCAAGGGATAGGAGTATCCGGGCCTGCAGTTCTTACCTATACTCTTATCTCGGATATGTACTCGGTTGAAAAACAGCGGCAATTAATCGGCATCCTTAACGGCGCGGTTAATCTTGCTATCGGCTTTGCGCCAGTGATAGGGAGCTACATAAATTTATTTTTTGGTTGGCGAGGCAATTTTTTTGTGCTTTTGCTATTTGCCCTAGTTTGTTTGATTTTGAGTTTGATTTTTCTTCCATCTCCTCCAATAAAAACTGACGGAATTTCTATCTCGTTAAAAGAATATCTGCCCCTACTGCGATCGCGCAGAATTATATATTACCTTCTAACTATTAACTTACTGGTGCAAGCTTACTGGATCTTTGTTGGTATCTCGCCAATTTTATATATGAATGACTTAAAAGTAAGCCTAACAGAGTTTGGTTTTTACCAAGGAGCGCTAGCAACTGCTTACTGCTTGCTGAGTTTTATTAGCGGCTATTTGCTACGAAAATACGGCACTAAAAAATGCTTTGTTTTCGGGTTAACATTGTTAGTTTTGTTTATCTTAGCTAGCATTATGGCAATAATCTGGGATATTTCCAATCCTTTGCTGATTACTAGTGTAGTAATAGTTCATTCTATAGGCATTTTGTTCCCGTGTAACATATTATGACCGTTAGTGCTAGAGGTAAAGCCAAAGGGCGCATCAACGCGTTGATCATTTCAAGTAGGCTAATACTAACTACCACTATCTTACAGATGGTCACCTATTTTTACCAAGGCACTTTCCTTATTTTATCCGTCGCTATGTGCCTGACGGTAGTCATCGCGCTGATATTTTGCCAGATATTGTTGCGGCATGAGAAGGTGTTTTAAGGCATAACCCTGCTTGCTGCATTTTTATCCTGCTTCTTTGCAAAGCGATTTGCTTATTTCTCCAATAACTTTGTGAAGAAGAGAGAATTTGCTGACCTAATAAAGCTAGGTCAGCAAATCAGCGGTTTTTAGTTAGAAACG
>CAZMMN010000056.1:0-1072 GCA_964567405.1 uncultured Rickettsiaceae bacterium
TCTACCTGGCGCTAATCAGGAGCATAACGGAATTATTAAACATGGTGCAAAGCTTTTGTATGCTTATGCTGAAGCTACGGTGCCTAAGATTACCGTAATTACAAGAAAAGCTTACGGAGGCGCGTATATTGTAATGAATTCTAAGCATTTGCGGGGCGATGTGAATTATGCCTGGATAAACTCTGAAATAGGGGTTATGGGAGCTGAGGGAGCAGCAGAAATAATATTTAAAAATAAAGTAATTGATGAAGCTCTAAAGCAGCAAAAAATTCAAGAATATAAAAATACTGTTACTTCACCTTTTATTGCTGCTTCTCGTGGGTATTTAGATGATATTATAAAGCCGCAAAATACTAGATGGTATATATGCAGGTCCTTAAATTTTTTGCAAACTAAAAAAGTGCAACTGCCTTGGAAGAAACATGGTAATTTGCCTCTATAGTTTTACCCCTTTTATTGCATTTATTAATAAGAAAAGACAATGAATAAACCCCTGTTTGATAAGGTATTGATCGCTAACCGCGGTGAGATCGCCATTCGAGTAATGCGTAGTCTTAAAAAGATGGGAATTAAAACCGTAGGAGTGTATTCAGAGGCAGATATAAATTCCCTGCATGTGCAATATGCTGATGAGGCGTGTTATATTGGAAATTCGCCGGCAAACGAAAGCTATTTATCAATTAGAAACATAGTCGAAGCAATCAGGGCGAGCGGAGCAGGAGCGGTGCATCCCGGCTATGGATTTTTATCGGAAAATTCGGAGTTTGCAAATGTCTTAAAGCGTGAAGGAGTTACCTTAATAGGACCTAGCGCCCAAGCTATAAAGAAAATGGGAGATAAAGTTGAAGCTAAAAAGATTGCGATAGAAGCGGGAGTAAGTACTGTACCGGGTTATATGGGCACTATTGCAAGAGCTGGTAGAGCTTTGGAGATTGCTGAGCAGATAGGTTTCCCGGTGATAGTTAAGGCAGCAGCGGGTGGTGGTGGTAGGGGTATGCGAGTAGTAAAAAATGCTGCTGAAATGGGTGTGGCTTTTGAGTCAGCTAAGCTAGAGGCGGTAAATAGCTTCAGT
>CAZMMN010000056.1:1082-6865 GCA_964567405.1 uncultured Rickettsiaceae bacterium
AGTGATGGCAGGCTATTTATTGAAAAGTTTATTCAATCTCCGCGACATATTGAGGTGCAGCTGCTAGCCGATCAATATGGTAACGCTGTTTGCTTAGGAGAGAGAGAATGCTCAATTCAACGTTATCATCAAAAGGTGATTGAGGAGGCGCCAAGTTCATTCATTGATGAAGAAATAAGACAAAAAATGTATAACCAAGTAATAGCTTTATCAAGTAAGGTCGGTTATTACTCTGCTGGTACGGTAGAATTTATAGTGGATGCAAATAAAAATTTTTACTTCTTAGAGATGAACACCAGGTTGCAGGTAGAACACCCGGTAACTGAATTAATTACCGGTATTGATATAGTAGAGGAGATGATAAAAATTGCAGCAGGTAAAAAATTATCTTTTTCTCAACAGGATATCAAACTAAAGGGCTGGGCAATCGAAGCAAGAATTTGTGCTGAAGACCCAACCAGAGGATTCTTGCCATCAAGCGGAAGAATTACTGAATATTCTGAACCACCTAAAAGTTCTAATATTAGGGTAGACAGCTCAGTTAGTCCTGGTTGTGAAGTTAGTATGTTTTATGATGCGATGATAGCTAAGCTTTGTGTGCATCATGATACTAGAGAAGAAGCTATTGAATTAATGCGCTCGGCGTTAAGCGCGTACGTTATCCACGGCATTTCGCATAATATTAGCTTTCTGGAAGCAATAATTGCTCACCCCCGTTTTAAGGCGGGAGATATAAATACAGGATTTATTGCTGAGGAGTATCCAGAAGGATTCTCTGGAGCGAATCTTACCTCCGAAATTACTGATGTTTTTGTGGGGACTACGATTTTTATCTATCTGGCTGAGCAACGAAGAGCTGCTTCGATTAATGGTCAAATGACTGAACAAGTTAACAAGATAGGTACTAGGTGGGTAGTTTCAATTGATGAGCGTTTATTCCCGGTCTTAATTACGTCGGTGCCAGGTGGATATAATATTAGGCAGCAATATAACAGGATTTATATAAGGAGTAACTGGAACTTAGGCAGTAGGCTTTTTAGTGCAGTGGTAAACGGTAGAAAAGTGAATGTAAAAATTCAGTACTCTACTACCGGCTATAAATTGACTCATGCTGGCATTTGCGTAAAAACTCTAGTACGCTCCCCGCGAATCTCGGAATTAGAATCATTGATGATAAGAAAAAATGTCAAAGAGGAGCAAAAGGAACTAACAGCGCCTATTTCCGGACAAATTATTACCATAAAAATAAACGAGGGAGATGAAATAATAGTAGGGCAGGAAATAATGACTTTAACTGCTATGAAAATGGAAAATATAATCACTAGTGAAAGAACCGGGAAGGTAGCTCAGATCTTTGTTAAGGAAAAAGAACAGGTAACTACCGGCAAGGTTTTATTAGAGTTTGAATAGTCAGCTCAATAAACATAATTGTTATTAATCTAAAAAAACTTTCTGACTAGGAGTACCATCTTTATGTGTTTCATTAATAGGACTGCTTAATTCAGGTTTATCAGCTTTACTGATTTCTTTTAGCTCTTCTGAGTAATTATTAATTACCGTTGCTAATTCCTCCAAGCGGTTACGAAAGTAATGATCCGCGCCTTGAATTGAGTTGTACTTAACTTGAATATACTTCTGCTGACCTAATTTATTTGCTAGTCCTAGTACGGTGTCTTCAGGCACTATACTATCTTGATCGCCCTGTATTATTAATCCGGAGATAGGGCAAGGCGATAGAAATGAGAAATCATATTTGTTGATTGGCGGGGAAATAGCTATAAAATTGGTAATTTCTGGACGGCGCATGATTAATTGCAGTGCTATCCAAGCGCCAAACGAGAATCCCACTACTATCTGAATATTACTGTAAGGGTTATTTGCTTGCAACCAGTCGAGCGCTGTTGCGGCATCGGTTAACTCGCCAACTCCATTGTCAAAGATACCTTGTGAACGACCCACTCCTCTAAAGTTAATGCGTAAGGTGGTAAAACCGCTCTCAGCTAAAGTTTTATAAGCGGTGAAAACCACTTTGTCATTCATATTCCCATTATATGCAGGATGAGGATGTAGTATTAAGGCAAGAGGAGATTTTTTATCTGATCTATGTTCCTTGTACTTTCCTTCAATGCGACCTGCCGGACCGTTAAAAAAAATCTCAGGCATACTAAAACTAATTGATTAAAATTTAAATTAATAGAAATATATTTATAAATACGAATTTTTCAATAGTAGGGATTAAAATATAATTAATTTCTAACTCTTAGTGGCGCTGTGCAAATAGAGTATATATTCCTTACTTTTAAAATTACAAGCAAATAAAGTGTCAGCAGTACATAAACTTATTATAAAATCTATTGAAGCTGATAATGCTGTGATATCTGGTTATGCTAGCGTCTATAATGTTGCCGATCAGCATAATGATATAATATTACCAGGAGCATTCGCTCAATCAACCATAGAGACAGTTAAATTCTTATGGCAGCATGATTTTACTAAGCCAATCGGAGTAATTCGCTCTTTAGCCGATGATATGTATGGGCTACAAGTAGAAGCGGTAATTAACGGTAAGGTAGATGCCGGCAAAGAGGCAATTGAACTGATAAGTCAAGGAGCAGTTAATGGACTGAGTATTGGCTTTAATCTGCATGGATCAAAATATAATGATTTAGGTCAGCGGATAGTGACTAAGGGTGAGCTAATGGAGGTTAGTGTAGTGACTTTCCCTGCTAATCAACAAGCAAAAATTTATCGAATATTAAATGCTTATAAACAATCAAGCCTAGAGGAGAAAAAAATGACTAATCCAGAAGAAGTATATTCTAAAATTAGTAGCTTAGAAGAAAAGCTCGATTATGTACAAAGTTTTTTAGGGCGCCCTGATTTAGGCAATTATCAAGATATGGGTCGCGAAGAAAAGTTTAATAATTACATTCGCAAAGGAACTCAGGAAGGATTAATGCAAAAATCTTTTAGTGCTAATCAGGAGGAAGGGGATGTATTGCTTGTACCTGCTCTATATCACAAGATTATTAGTGAAATCAATGCTAGATCTCCTATGCGGCAACTAGCCTCTATTGAGACTATTTCCACCACTTCTTTAGATATAGTAATAGAAGATGGAAAATTCGCTAGCGGCTGGGTGGGTGAAGCTGAAGCCAGAGAAGAGACTAACACTCCTAAGCTGCAACAAAAAAGAATTTTCATTCATGAACTCTACGCTCAACCGAAAGCTAGTCAAACTCTAATTGATGATGCAAGTATCAAAATTGACAATTGGTTGATAGAAAGGCTGCGAGATAGTTTTGTTAGGGCGGAAAATGACGCTTTTATTAATGGTGATGGCAAAAAAAAACCGGTAGGCATACTGCATTCTAATGAAAAAATAGAAGTGATAGAGCTAGAAAAAAAGATGGAGCCTTCTTTGTTTTTAAGGCTAATTAACTCGTTAGATGAGCAATATCAAGCTAATGCTACTTTTTTGATGCATAGAACCACATTAGCAGAAGTACAAAAATTAACCGACCAAATTGGCAGATTTATTTGGCAGCAATCTTTAACTGAGGAGCTGAAACAAACTGTTTTTGGCATTCCAGTCGTGTGTTGTTCTGATATGCCTGCTTTTGAAAAGGAAGGTGCGGTGATTGCAATAGCCGACTTTAAAGCTGCCTACAAGATTGTCGATCGCAGCGGGATTAGCGTTATGCGTGATCCTTATACCGATAAGCCATTTGTTAAATTTTATGCGGTTAAAAGGGTAGGGGGCGATGTAGTTAACCCAGCCGCTATAAAGCTTGCTAAATTTAAATAGCTGTCAATTTGTTTGTAAAACATACGAGGCGGTATGGAGTATAAGGATGTTATAGTTAAGGTGATAGAGGCTCAGCATCAGAAAATCTGGAGTTTAGAAGAGGTAAAAAACTATCTTCGCGTTTCTCATAGTTATGATGATAAACTGATAGGGAGCTTAGTCGAAACTGCTGTAAGCGCTGCCGAGAATTTCACTAATTTGTCCTTAGCTATAAAACATGTTGAACTAACTTGCAGGCTTAACGGAAGAGGAGTTGCACCTCTTAAACATTCGCCAGTCATTGAGATAACAAAAGTTAGTATGGTTGAAGGGCAACAACAAGTGGAGCTACATAAGTAGCAGTATAGCTTAGAGGCAAGTTCCGCTATAGTTTTTTTGCAGGCTTTCACTGGTTTAAAAAAAATAGTAATAAATTATTCAACAGGTACAGCGCCGGAAAATCTACCTTTTCCATTAAAGCACGGTATTTTATTGCATGTAGCGGAAATGTATGATCGCCAGGAGCTTAGCTTATCTGTATCTCAGCAGGTCAAAAGTTTGTATATGCCTTATAGAGAGCTAAGAATATAATGAGTAAACCAATCAAGCATTTCGCAAGACTCCCCCACCTACAACACCGCATTATTTTCTTAGAAGATATGAAATCAGCGGTGGCAACCCAGGAAGAGTGGCAAGAAAAGATTATTGCTTTTGCGTCCATTAAACCAGTCTATCCTAATGGTTTTATGCCCCTAGAGAGTTTCAATTTTGGTCATATTGTGGCTGAGAACTTTACCTTGTTTACGTTAAGATTTATTCAAGGAATAAATACTAAAATGCGTATTTTATTTAAACAAAGGCAATTTGAAATAAAAAGAATTATTAATATTGCTGAGCAAGATCGTTGGTTAGAAATAATAGCGCTTGAAATTTAACTCCATTAACTCAAAACCGTGCGTATCCCCCATGTCTTTTAACCTTATTCATGATTTTCAAATGACCATGTATGACTTGCTGGAGGCTGACAAAGAATTGCGGGGCAGCATAGAGGGTATATATTTATCATTAGTGCAAGATGCAAAATATCCATTTTTGCTAATAAATATTTTAAGAATTACGAATGTCTCTGGTAGTTTTTGCCTTGCCTGCAATGTGGAATTTGAAATATCTGTCTTTGCTAGAGATAAAAGTAGAAGCAAGCTAATTTTACTGGCTGATAAAGTTATTTCTCGTCTAAATCTTGCTGTTTCGCAGAGTAAAGATTATACAATTGCTGGTGCCCATCTTAGAGAGTTAGCTTTTTACCCAAGTCATGATTTAGTTACTACTAAGCTTTCTATGCTCTATCAAGCTTTACTAAAAAAAGAGGTAATAGGATGAATTTTCAAGACATACGTTTGCCCGTCTTTATGGAGGCGTTTGCGGTAGGTAGCCCAATTTTTGCTGCTTGCTCTGCTCTGACTATGTCAGGTAGAGAAGTTAGAAGGCTAGAAAGTGAGGCAGCGCGGCAAAAATATATATTGAAAAATTGCCGCTTAAGTTATCTACAATTTGAGCAGTTTAATAATTTCTTTAGGGCCAGGCGTGGCAGCTGTTTTTCTTTCCGCTTTCGAGATTATGCTGATTATAAAGTTGAAAAACAAGTCATTGCTGTTGGCGATGGCAGGGCGAAGCAATTTTTATTGGTAAAGCTCTATGATGACCAAGTTTCTCCTTACTGTCGCCGTATCACCAAGCCGGTGGTAGGCACAGTTAAAATTTATTTAGATAATGTTCTAATCGACGCTGATATAAACTATCTGGAAGGAATAATCTCCTTAAAAGAACCATTGATTCAAGGGCAGACTTTATCAGCTGATTTTATTTTTGATTTAATGGTTAGATTTAGCGCCAATAGTTTTAGCTATAATTATTGTTCAGATGGTTCAGTAGAACTAGAAAATATTAGACTTCTTTCGAAACTAGTGATTTAACAATAAGTCAAGAAGTATGGTAA
>CAZMMN010000057.1:0-3700 GCA_964567405.1 uncultured Rickettsiaceae bacterium
CATTATATTATTACTGGCGCAAATCAATATTAAGCGCTTGAATCGCAGCAAAAGCCGCTATTTTTAAAATATCATTTGCCGACGCGCCCATCTGGGCAATCTGCACTGGATATTCAAAACCGTCTACTATTGGTCCAATGAATGATCCTCCAGCTAATTCCTGCAACAAATGAGTAGAAATAGAAGCAGAATGTAGACCTGGCATAATCAAAATATTCGCCGGACCAGACAAGCGGCAAAAAGGATAAGCCTTTCTTAAAACAGGATTCAAGGCTACGTCCGCTGTCATTTCTCCATCATATTCAAAATCAACTTTTAAATTATCTAGAATTTGCACCGCTTGTCTTACTCTCTCTGAATGTTTGCGTATTGGATTGCCAAAATTAGAGAAGGATAAAAATGCTATTTTTGGATGGTAACCCATACTTTTAGCAATTCTAGCGGTTTGCACTGCTATTTCTACTAGTTCCTGAGAAGTTGGCAATTCGCTAATGCTATTATCTGCAATTATTATGTTATGCTCTTTTACAATCATTATAGAATAGCTTAAAATTCGCTGATTTGCTTTTGGATTAATGACTTTTGAGATATCTTCTAAACTGTTAAAATAGCTCTTGCTTACCCCTGTTAATATTGCATCCGCATCATTGCTGGCTACCATACATGCAGCAAAAACATTGGCATCAAGTTTGACTAGCCGCTCACAATCTCTACGCAAATAGCCACGGCGTTGCAACTTTTCATATAAACAATCTGTGTATTTATCATGCTTTGGATGCTCCTGAGCATTAACTATTTCTATTCCTTGTAGGTCAATACTATATCCAATCCGATCTAAAATATGCCTAATTTTAGGAGCTCTACCCACTAAAATCGGGTAGCCAAAGCCGTTATCGCGCATTAATATCGCGGCTTTAATAACTTCCTCTTCTTCACCTTCAGCAAATACTATTCTTTGCGGATTACCCTGAATTATCTCAAATAAAGCATCCATATATTGCGAAGTCGGGTTCAGTCTACTGGCAAGTTCAGCCTTGTATTTTTTAGCGTCTAGATGCACCACTCTCGCAACATTACTATCAATTGCAGCCTTAGCGACAGCTAGCGGAACAGTAGTGATTAGCCTTGGATCAAAAGGCACTGGAATAATATAATCTGCGCCAAAATTCATTTTGCGGTTAGGATAAGCCTTATATACCTCCTCAGGAACGCTCTCTCGCGCAAGATTAGCAATAGCATGACTGGCGGCTATTTTCATTTCTTTGTTAATGGTAGTAGCTCTAACATCTAAAGCGCCCCGAAATATATAAGGAAATCCCATTACATTATTAATTTGATTATAATAATCAGAGCGTCCAGTAGCGATTATCGCATCTTTTCTAACTGCCATTATATCTTCTGGCAGTATTTCGGGATCGGGGTTTGCTAGCGCAAAAATAATAGGATTGCTTGCCATCGAGGCTATCATATCCTTAGTTACCGAATCTTTAACCGACAAACCAAGAAAAACATCTGCTCCTTGCATTGCTTCCGCTAGTGTGCGCAGTTCCGTAGTTGCCGCATATACTTCCTTCCATTTATTAATGCCATCTTTTCGACCTTTATATATTACGCCTTTGGTATCGCATAATATTACATTTTCCTGCTTTATGCCTAATTCAATGAGCAGCTCAATACAAGCAAGGGCCGCAGCACCAGCGCCGTTAATCACTATTTTAATTTCTGCAAACGATCTATTAGTTAGATAAGCTGCATTAATTAATCCTGCCGCCGCAATAATCGCAGTTCCATGCTGATCATCATGGAATACCGGGATCTGCATACAGGCTTTCAGCTTTTCTTCAATTATAAAACACTCAGGCGCTTTAATGTCTTCTAGATTAATCCCACCCCAGCTATACCCTAAATGCTTAACAATATTAATAAATTCCTCGGCATCTTGAGTATCTACCTCTATATCTATCGCATCAATATCGGCAAACTTCTTAAACAGTACCGCCTTGCCTTCCATTACTGGTTTAGCAGCTCCTGCTCCTAAATTACCAAGCCCCAAAACCGCGCTTCCATTTGAAATAACTGCCACCATATTGCCACGCGAGGTATACTCATAAATCTTCTCTGGATCCTTAAAAATTTCCAGACAAGGAATCGCAACGCCCGGGGAATAAGCAAGAGATAAATCATGCTGAGTAAATAACGGTTTAGTTGGAATTATGGCAATTTTGCCCGCCTTGCCTTTTCTATGGTATTCTAGCGCTTCGATAGCTTCTAGTTGTTGTTTGAGCTCTTGCATAAATTAAAATCACCCCTTAAGAATTAACACAGAATATACAAAAGAAATGTTAATGATACTAACGAAAAAATAGTTGAAAAAGTAATAATGGCTGCCATGGCTTCATGATCGCCGCCAAGCTGACGAGCAAGAACATACGAAGTGCTAGCACAAGGCAGGCAGCCATAAAGTATGCCAATAGATTTAGTAACTCCAGTTATGGATAGCAAAGTCAAAACAATCATAATAACAATTGGCAAGGCTATCAACTTAACAAAACTGCTAAGCAATACCAATTTTAACACAGAAGCAGACATGGTAAATTTCAATCCTGCTCCCACATTTAGCATCCCTACGGCTAATGCAGATGCGGCTAAAGTAGATATAGTTCCTTTAATGCCATGATTAAGTTCAAATCTGCTATAATTAAAGATAAAACCCGCTATACTTGCCAGAATCAAAGGATTAGTAAATATGAACTTGCCTAGCAATATCAAGGTGGGTTTGCGTTCCGTTAATTGCTGATCGCCAATTAAGCTGGCAAACATCACCAAGGATATGATATTAGTAAAAACAATCATATAGGAAGACACCACAGCAGTAATAGCCATGCTCTCGACTCCAAAAATAGCCTGGGTAAGACCAAAGAAAATATAGTTATTGTAACGAATGGCACCTTGAAAAATAGAAGTAAATTGTCCTTTGTCGATATTATTGCGCCGTTGATAAATAATTAGCATACAAGCAACAATACTAGTAGAGATGATTAAGCCAATAACTAACCTCAGTAATTCTGAAGAGCTCAAATCAGCACTAGCTATGTAATTAAATAACACCGCAGGAAATAATAAAAAATATGATAATTTCTCTAAGCCGCGCCAGAACTCTTCAGAAGTAAGCCACTTTTTTTTTATAATTACCCCAAGTAGAGTAATTAAAAATATCGGCAGTGTATTAGAAAAAATATTGTGCATTGGTACTTCGAGATAGGTTTCTACATTGCTAAATGCTGCCTATAAGGCCCTAAATTTTAACATTACTACGAACATCTGTATGTCGTAAAGAAGAATTATCTTTCGCGTTTTACTCGCCCACTTTCGCTTTTCTTCAGCATACATCACTCAATATCTTAAAGCTAGGGGTAATAATATAAACAGCTTATTAAAAATATAAGCTACCATCGAACTAACGCTGCCCCCCAGGTTAACCCCGCCCCAAACGTAACAAATAAAATCAGATTGCCTCTTTTTAACTTTTCTGAGTTCTTGAGATCGGCAAGGGCTAAAGGAATAGAAGCAGCTGAGCAATTTGCATGTTTGGAGATAGTACTAACCACTTTCTCCTGATTGATATTTAAATGCTCAACTACGGCATTCATAATTCTGATGTTCGCTTGATGAGGAATAAAATAATCTATCTCTTCTATTT
>CAZMMN010000057.1:3710-6812 GCA_964567405.1 uncultured Rickettsiaceae bacterium
CATCAGTATATAAAATATCCCAAAAAGTTCCATCGGAATATAATTTACTATCTACTACTTCAGAACTCTCGGTGCTGGCTTGCAAGACAACAGCGCCCGCACCATCACCAAATAACACACAAGTGCTTCTGTCGCTCCAATCAAGTAGGGTGGACATTTTTTCAGCGCTAACCAGCAATATGGTCTTATACTTTCCAGACTCTATGAGACTATTTGCTACTTGTAAACCATAGATAAATCCAGAACATACAGCCTGCAAGTCAAAGGAAGGAACTGAAAGTAGAGCCAAGTAACCTTGCAATTTCGTTGCAGTAGAGGGAAAGCTATTATCAGGAGTAGTGGTACACACTATAATAAGCTCAATGTCTGAATCCTGAATATTTGCATCTTGTATAGCATGCCTAGCGGCTTTTAGGGCTAGGTGCGATGCATACTCACCTGGCGCCGCTATATGCCTTTGCGATATTCCTGTTCTTGAGGTAATCCATTCATCCTTAGTGTCAACTATCTTCTCTAAATCACCGTTACTTACTATTTTCTCTGGCAAGTAACTTCCGCAGCCGATAATTTTGCATTTCATATCATGAGCTGACCGCGTCTGACTGCGTCTTTTTTATTATTATTTGGCGACCATTATAAGTGCCATCAACAGCCGATAAATGATGCGGAAGCTTATATTCTCCCGTTTGACTGTCAACCATCACATTAACTTTTTTTAAAGCTAAGTGAGAGCGCCTCATATTGCGCCGTGATGTTGAGGTTTTCTTCTTTGGAACTGCCATACAAATCTCCTAATCTAGTTTAGCGACACTTTTAATTATTTATTTTTATGTACGATATTGTAAAATACTTTAAAAAGTATTTGTCAAATGAGAGGATACTATATTATATTCCAAATTTAAAATCTAGATATTTTATATAAAATGGATATTATGGGGATTGTGTCAAGAAGCAGCGCTGTTTTGGCGTTAATGATGTTGTTATTTACGCTGTATGGCTGTAAGACAATGGAAATAAGAGGACAATATATTGATGATGACACTTTAAGCAAGATTGAAAATAAAAAACTTACTAAGTCAGAAGTTATTGATTTAATTGGCAGTCCGACTCTTGAACCTAATTATTCGCAGAATATCTGGTACTATATCCACCGCACCACCTCTTATCGCGCATGGTTTGACCCCAAAGTAGAGGAACAAAGAGTCCTAAAACTTACTTTTGATCAAAATGAGCAGGTAGAAAAAATAGAGCTACTAAAGGACGAACACCAAAAAGAACTAAATCTTGTTAATGAACATACTAAAACGCAGGGAACCGAGCTTAATGGTTGGCAAAAATTTGTCAGGAATATAGGCAGGTTTAATAAAACTAATGCAAAAGGGGCAAAAGGACGCAAAAAGTAAAGGAAACAGCAAATAAAACCAACTATGATTACAGCGGATAAAGTAAAAAAAATAGCTAAGCTGGCAAAGCTTAGCGTTGAGGATAATGAGATTATGAATTTTCAGCGCCAATTATCTAACATTATAGATATGATTGATACGCTAAAAGAAGTTGATTGCAATGGCGTTACTCCTCTCACCTCAGTTTGTAATATGACCCAGCGGCTACGTGAAGATAAAGTTGCAGGCGTCAACATATCTGAAGAGTTATTTGCCAATGTAACTGGCAAGAATGCTAAGCTTGCTAAAGAAGTAAAATGTTTTATTGTTCCAAAAATGGTGGAGTAAAGATGGCAGAGTTGACTGAGCTAACTATTGCTAAAGCGCTGCAAGGATTATTAAATAGTGAATTTTCTGTTACTGAGTTAATCAAAGCGCATATTGAAAAAAGCATCCAGTATCGTAATCTAAATGTCTATATCACTGAAACATTTGAGCAAGCTTTGGAACAAGCAAAGCTTGCCGAGCAAAATTACAGCAATAACTGCGCAAGAAAACTTGAAGGAATCCCCGTAGGAGTGAAAGACTTATTTTGTACGCGCTCAACGTTAACTACTGCTGGCTCAAAAATGCTGAGCAATTTTGTTCCCACTTACGAAGCGACAGTCATCCAAAATCTCTTAAACAATGGCAGCATTATTCTAGGCAAGGCAAATATGGATGAATTTGCCATGGGATCTTCAAATCTTACTAGCTACTTTGGTCCCGTTACTAGCCCGTGGCAAGCCAATGATAACAATAACCCATTAGTTCCAGGTGGCTCTTCTGGAGGTTCATCAGCACTGGTAAGCGCGCGTCTAGCTATGGCGGCACTTGGCAGCGATACTGGCGGCTCGGTGCGGCAACCAGCTTCCTTTACCGGCACCGTTGGCATCAGGCCGACATATGGCAGGTGCTCTAGATGGGGGATGATTGCCTTTGCCAGCTCTCTTGATCAAGCAGGAGTAATCACAAGAACAGTTGAAGATGCGGCATTAATGTTAGAAGCAATGATAGGATTTGATGAGAAAGACTCTACTTCTCTCAATTCTGATCCTCAGCTAGAGCTTCGATCGGCGTGCCATAAATCTATAAGAAATATGAAGGTGGGGATACCTGCAGCTTTTATGACCCAATTAAGTAGCGAAGTTCTTAAAATGTGGACTGACTCCATTGAAATTATGAAAGATCAAGGTGCCGAGATTGTTAATATTGAATTGCCGCATTCAAAATACGCTCTAGCAACTTACTATATTATCGCTCCAGCTGAAGCTTCCTCAAATCTTGCTAGATATGACGGAATCAGATATGGGCTTAGAGTTGATGCCGAAAAAGACATTAACATTGAGGAAATGTATACTCTGACTAGAAGCGCCGGATTTGGCGCTGAAGTGAAGAGAAGAATTATGATAGGCACGCACGTTCTATCTTCAGACCTAATGGATGCTTATTATTTAAAAGCCCAACAAATGCGGCACCTAATTGCCAATGATTTTACCAATGCGTTCACTAAAGCCGATGTGATATTGCTGCCGTCCTGCCCTACCGCAGCGTTCGGAATTAACGACCCGCAAGACGATCCAGTCACCATGTACTTAAACGACATATTTACTATTCCCGCAAGCCTAGCTGGTCTTCCTTGCATATCTGTACCTGCTGCATTATCGTCAAATGGTCTACC
>CAZMMN010000058.1:0-1799 GCA_964567405.1 uncultured Rickettsiaceae bacterium
GCGAAAAGCTGAAGAATTAAAACTTGCTCATGAAAAGGAAATGCAAGAACGTCAGCATGAGCATGAAAAAACCATCAAGCATATGGAAAGTGATATATCTGAAACCAATCTTAAATATCAAGCACATTTCCAGCAAGTGAGTATTGCTTATGAGCACCATAAATCTCATCTGAGTAATGTATTTAATGTTATAGCAGCTGAGCACCAACGCACTAAAACTCAATTAAGTGCTACAAAGCAGCAGCTTAAAGCATTAGAGGAGGAAAAACAAGAGGAGATGATTACTAAGTTAGAGGAAGGAAAAAAATCGCTTCACATCAACAAAAGTAAATCGGTAATCACTTTATCAAAATCAGATTATAATGAGGATAACAGCGACGAAGAGAGAAGTAATAAAAGCAGTGATAGTGAGGACTTAGGCTCCGTTGGTGATGGAACGATTATTCATAACAAAGGATATAAGACAGGAAGTAGAGTAAGCTTCAAGGATGAAGAAGAAACAACTAATCATCATTCTACTCAAACAATTATAACAGTGCCAAGCATTATAGAAACAGAAGAAAAACAGAATAATGAGGATAACGACGAACTCCTCAATATGGACGATAGCGATTCGCTGGGAAGTGATTCTCTCAATAAAAATGGCAAAAAACATCATGATTCAGAAGACATGGAATCTAAAGGCTACACAGGTACTAGAGGATCCTTTATTATAAAAGGAATTAAAGGAGCAGAAGGTACAGCCAATAATGGCGGGTCTGTATTTGAGATAACCGATCCAACACTTCTCCACGAATTTCGTAGCATAGAGTTGGATTCCACAACTGCGTTGACTATATCCTTAATGGGCGTATCCGCTGACGATCCAACTTCATAAATACCATAATGAAAATAGCAGCCTGGAATCTCAATTCAATAAAAAGTAGGCTTAGCCATCTGCGGCATTTCTTACAAGAGGTTAAGCCTGATATCTTGCTGCTGCAAGAGCTAAAATGCGAGACTGAAAAGTTTCCATTTGAGGAGCTGTCAGACTTTGCCTATAACTGCTATGTACATGGGCAGAAAAGTTATAATGGCGTTGCGATCCTTTCAAAATTTCGCGCTGATGAGATAATAAATAATTTCCCTGGTAATCCTTGCCCTGAACAAGCAAGATTTTTAGAAATACGGTCGCACTCACCGATAGGATTTTGCCGCTTTATCTCAGTATATGTCCCCAATGGCGGGCAAGTATGTAGCGATAAATTTGCCTTAAAGCTGCAGTTTTATGATGCGCTTAGCGCGTATCTTGCTCAGCACGATAGTTTAGATGAAAAGCTAATAATTGGCGGTGATTTTAACGTCGCTCCTTTTGATAAAGATGTTTACTCGCCTAAGGATTTAGCAAACTCCACTTGCTTTACTCTTAGCGAACGACAAAAGCTCAGAACTATACTAAATTCAGGACTTGAGGACTTATATCGTCTTACCTGTCCAAATAAGCAGGAATTTAGCTGGTGGGATTACCGGGCAGGAGCGTTTGAGCATAATCGCGGTATGCGCATCGACCTACTTCTTGCCTCTAGTAAAGCTGCATGCCACTTACAACGCTGTTATATTGATTATCAGATGCGTACTTTGCCTAGCCCATCAGATCATGCCCCTATTATAGCTTATTAATATCTCTTGTTGCTTCCTGCAAGAATATCTATTATTCACTAGAAAGATTAGAAGGAATGATAAACTTTATCTATCTGGTTGCGGTGCTAGTATGGACAAGCGGACTATTTATGATGTTGACCAGCGACAATTACTTCTCC
>CAZMMN010000058.1:1840-6810 GCA_964567405.1 uncultured Rickettsiaceae bacterium
GGGCGTCTTTCAAAGTGCAGTACTGATCTTCTTCATTGCTTTAGGAAAGGTTGCAGGCGGAACAGTTCCTATTGAACGCTGCGCTGCCATAATAGATATTGCTACCGCTAGCCCGCAAAACTGCGAGCATATTTATTCAAGCCCCCTGCCACAAGTGCTAATGCTAACAGCTATTGTGGTTGGCTTTGCGACTTTATCGGTAGGTCTTAGCTTGATAAGAAGAATGTATAAGCAATTTGGTACGATAGCGGAGAGTGAGATTGATTCACGCAAAATTAATGATGAGCATATTTAAGCACCTCCCAGCCTTGCAAGTTTTGCTGCCGTTTTTCGCAGCGTTGACGGCAACTCTATGCAAGAGCGCAGCACAAGCAAGAGCAGTCGCCATAATTGCGATAGGGCTCGACTTATTATTAAGCATCTTGGGATGGCTGCGCCTTGGCAGCGCGATGCTTTATAATTTTGGCGATTGGTCAGCGCAAGTAGGGATAGAATATCGGCTGGATAATTTAAATCAGCCAATAATTATCTATCTTAATGCCTTATTATTATTTTTTTTACTATTTTGCCATCAATTAACTAAAGTTACTATTCTTGAATTTATAAAAACTGCCCGGCAACCTTTATTTTATTCTATCTTGCTATTCGCTCATAGCGGCTACCTTGCTATAGCCAGTACTAATGACTTATTTCACTTATATGTTGCTATTGAGGTATCATCACTATGTACATATGTATTAATAGCGCAAGGCAGTCATCCTAAAGCAGTGGTAGGAGCATTTGATTATTTAATAATGGGAACAATTGCAGCTACCTTTATCCTAATTGGAATTGGCTTTCTGCTAAGCTATACAGGCAATCTTAATATGACAGTTATGCATAATTACCTACAAGGAACCTGCCATGCCAGGCTAGTTATTGTGGGCGCAAGTTTCATAATTCTCGGCAGTATTTTAAAAACCGCCTTTTTTCCTCTGCATTTTTGGATGGTTAGAGCCTATCTAGCAGCCCCGCCTATCATTCTTACTTACCTAGCAAGCATTTCAGGAATAATTGGTATATATATCATTTTTAGGTTTCTGCATTTTGTTATTGACTATCAGCAAATAATTGCGCCTCTTGCCATATTTTTACGACCAATTTCTTTGGTAGCCATTATTTTTTGCTCATATTTTGCCTTTAAAGCTAAAGGTTTAAGACAAATTATTATCTACTCATCAGCAGTGCAGGTAGGCTATGCTTTTTTACTAATAGCAATACAAGCACCAGAACATTTAATCATACAATTCTTAGCAGCAGATGGGATTAACAAAATTGCTTTGTTTTTAATTGTGGCTTATCTGGAAAATCCTTATAGCACTTTACCCATTACTTTACACCCATTTTGGCGTATTATGATGGTCATTAGCTTAATTTGCAACGCTGGACTGCCTATTAGTGGGATGTTCATAATTAAAGTCAGGATATTAGATTTGTTGTTAGCTAAGGAAGCAGTAATGGATTTTGCAATTATAGCAGTCAGCTCGGCATTAGCTTTATTATATTATTACCAAATTGCCAGCAAGTTGTTGTTTGAAAAAATAAATATTATTAGCCCTAAAAATTATAGTTTGGCACTAGTAAATCTGGGGCAGTTATTAATCTTAATTTTAGTTATTCAATATGGTTCTTAAGAGTTATTAGTGCTTGTTGATTTAAAACTTAGCTTATTAGTCAAATTCCTCCTCTTGTTGGGAGGACTAAATTTGCTTACCCCCTTTCTGACTAAAAAAGATAGCAAAATACGCAGCTTTGGTCTTATTGCGATTAGCGGTTGTTTCTTTACCAATATTTTGCTTATTGACCTGCTGTTCTTGCAAGACGCCGAGGTAAGGTTGCCTTGGCTTACAATTGGCAAATACCAAATAGGGCTGCATTTAGAAGGTCTTGGTCTAGTTTTTTTGAATATGCTAGGACTTTTATGGTTTTGCGCACTGCTTTATACCCCTAATTATTTAGTAATAAATAATATTCCCAACTCTAGTAGGTTTTTATTCTTTATTAACCTAACGGTTCTACTAGCTGTTTTCCTCGCATTAGCGGCAAATCTTTTTACTATGTTTATCTTTTATGAGCTACTAACCTTATCGACTACTCCTCTTATCGCTCATACAGGCAGCTTGGAAGAGCGCAAAGGACTTGCTAGCTATTTAAAAATACTAATGCTCAGCAGCATGCTACTATTGCTACCAGCAATAATTTTTATTTATGCAAAAGCAAATCATGGCAATTTCACTGCAGGGGGTTTTGTTGGCGATTACTTAACGTATAAGGAAGCTGTTATATTATTGCTAATGTGCGTTTTTGGCATTAGTAAAGCGGCTCTTTATCCTCTACATAGATGGTTGCCTGCTGCAATGGTAGCATCTTACCCTGTTAGCGCGTTATTGCATGCTGTAGTAGTCGTCAAGGCAGGATTATTTTGTATTTATAAGATTCTCATTTATGTTTTTGGTCTTGAATATTTAAGGACAATTGTCGGCGAATTTAATTTTCTATTTATATTTCCTATTTTTACCATTTGTTATAGTTCTCTTAAAGCCATTAGATCCGAGAATATAAAAATGATCCTTGCTTACTCTACAATTAGCCAGCTAAGTCTTGCTTTGCTTAGTGCTTTTATGCTAACCCCTCAAGCAATAACAGCTGCTATGCAGCATTTAGTATCTCATGCTTTTGCTAAGATCTTGTTATTTTATGTTGGCGGGATTTATTATAGCTTTAAAAATACTAAACAAATAAGGCAGCTTATTGGAATAGCTTATCAATTACCAAAAACTAGCATAGTTTTAACTATTGCTGGACTATCCTTAATAGGTATACCGCCCTTAGCAGGTTTTATTAGCAAATTTTATATTTTATCCGTAGCCATTCAAGAACAGCAAGCAATAGTAGTTATAGCTTCGGGGATTGGTAGTATTTTCTCTGCTATATATATAACTAAAGTTTTACTTATTGTTTATCGCTTTAATCCAGCTAATTTACCTAAAAAAGAAGAATTAACAAAACAAGTGCCTATATCTATGCAAATTAGTTTGTATATCTGTTGTCTTGTTATCTTACTTTTCTTTTTCATTAATAAGATTATTAGCAAGTTATTAATAAACCTTTAGTTTCTTTTTATTTTTCAGTTTTCTTAGCACTTTTGTCACATCCATATAAATAATGGCTAAATCTCTTGTAATTAAAAGTTGAAATCTACAAAAAATTCTCTAGCGTAGAGTAATACAACCAATAGTTGAAAAGCAAAAAAAAGAAGATTATGAAAACTAAAAAAGAAACCCCACATAGAGAATCATCTTTAGAAGAAAAATATAAAATAGATCCAGTACTCACAGACTCAAAAACTAATAGATCAACTAGCCCTAACCTTTCCCAAAAAGTTAAGTTGATTCCCCCTACTCCCTGGTCAGCAAAAAAACACATTAATAGTCGAGCAGAACGAATAAGTGAATTAGAAGAAGAACTCCAAAAAAATAAGGAGATTATAAAAATTTTAGAAGCGCGAGTAAAACAGCAACAAGAAGACATAGATGTAATATCCTCTCAACTCAATAACCAAATACAGAAAGAAGCCAGAATGGCTTTGGTAACTAGTAATGCCTCTAGCAAAATTGAAGCGCTAAAACAACAATATAAAGAAGATAAAAAAGAAAAGGAGAACACATTAACAACCTCGGTATCTTCAACAACTTCTACTGAGTCCCAATGGGTGAACGAGGCTATTGATGAATTAGAAAAGCTGCAACAAGCTTTCACTACAGAATTAGATAATACCCCGCCACCCTTACCTTCATTACAACTACAAAAAATAAAGGCTGCTCAACAAGCGATACTTAGCCAAATTAATAACCCGGAGGTTATAATGAAATTTTTAACCTATGGCTCCTTGCTAGGAGAGATAGAGCAAGAAATACAGAAAACAATAAAAATAGTAATAGAAGAAGGTAACAAAGTAGCAATTTTTACAATATGCTATTGTGACAATGCCACAGCAGAAAACAATCTCGTTCTTTCTCCCATTCTAGTTAGAAGGATAGATAACAAAGTAGAATTATTATGTCATAATCAAGATTTTCATAGTAAAGAATATTGGGAGTATCTTAAATTTATTGAGAAAGCCATTTCTCCTTATGAACCCTCACAAATAGTAGGCATTGAGAAACATAATTTAAAGTTAGGACACATCACTACACCCGAAATATTTATTGTTCTTACTAATCATACTAAGTTAGAGTTTAGTTATCATTATGGATATGAACTTCTCCGCGATGTAGATCAGGGTAAATTTACGCTACAAGACTTACTTACTAAACTTACACATTACATAGGAAGCACAATAAAAGTTGAACATATAATAAAGACTCTTTCAGAAAAAAATGCTTTTCCTTCTCAGCAAAACGCTAATAAAGAGACACATACCAAAACACACGTAGATTTAAAGGATTGTAGAACTATCTCTGAGATTTTAACGCATTTACAAAGTGAACTACAAATGAGCAATAGTAGTAATTATAATGCATCTAACAATCATAGTGATCTTACCATTGGTGCATCTTTATCTTCTAACAGCATTGATACAGTGTATAATTCTGCGATTAGTTCTTCTTCATCAAACAATAGTGTCAATACCATAGTTTCTGGCAGCGCTTCTTTTCTAGGGAGTGATAGCATCTCAACAACAAGTCTATTAGGCACAAGAAATTCAGATATAACAGATGGATGACTAAGATTCATAACAATCAAATATCCATGGCTTTACTCATTAAACTTATCTGAGTAAAGCCCAAATCCTTACCGCACTCTGTAAACAAGCTTTTCTCTAAATTAAAAAAAGCGCTGGGTAATTCCAGCGCTTTTTAATTTTTACTTTTGTGAAAGTAAGGTAACAAAAAGCCAAAGCTTTATAAGCTTTTATCTTTTGTTGTCGT
>CAZMMN010000059.1:0-6350 GCA_964567405.1 uncultured Rickettsiaceae bacterium
ATTTGCTGACCTAATAAAGCTAGGTCAGCAAATCAGCGGTTTTTAGTTAGAAACGTTTGCTTCTCCAAGAAGAAAATTTTCAATTAACCCTGCTATATTTTCATCCCAGTAAAGCCCTGAATTCTCACTTGAATCCGAATTCTCAGCTAAAACAGTTGCAATCCTACTACATCCATCTTCTTCCAAAAACTGTGCTATCTGTTTCTTTAGCTTGTTAAGCCATTGATCTTGTAACGCATGAACATCATTATTATCAATAATTTTTTTATCTGACCGCTTTAGAAGCTGCTCTTTCTCATTTAGATCTTGTTTTGTTATTGTACCTATTTCTGTTACATCGGAAGTAGTCGAGGGAGTAACCAGAGATATGATTCCCTCGTTACTTGTCATTAGTACTTGTGACTGATTATGGAGATTTATTTTTTCTATTCCATTTAGTTTATCAACGTGTAGCTGCAAAGTTGAATTGTTATTTAGCTGAAACGATGCTGAGGGGTTATCTGTCTTCATTGTTTTTTCGTCATCGCTATCTGTTCTTATGCGGGTTTGGTCACGAAGGTCATTTGCACTTACCTGAGTAAGTGTAGTTTTAGGGACAACCATGTCAATTGTGGTACCGCAAAGACTCGATAGATGGACCCATCCTTTTTGCTTGCTAAATCCTATGAGTTCTACAGTTGAGTCTTCTCCACTAAGCATCTTCACTTTTCTATCCAGGAATACGGTAAATTCTAATAAAACATTAGTCTCATCCACCTTGCTGATATCGTAAATGATAAGCTGCTCGGTACAATTATTAATCCTCATAGAATTTTTCGACATAATATCCTCTATAAATTATTAATGGTTTTTAAGGATTGTATAATAATACAAGTTAACTAACTTCACTACTGCTTTTTTAAGCAACATCATCTGCACTGCAGTGTTGCGCGTCCTTAACTTGTTCTTCTGCCAGCTGAGCGAAAGACTACGCTGGTTGCCATGTTATTTCTATATTGCCGCTAGTTAGGGTTAGTCTGTCTTTAGTAAGCTCTGTAACGCAAAGTATTTGCGCGGCGGCGGTAACATTTTGCAAGTCTTTTGTCAGTTCTTTTGATAGTAGCAGTCCTTTGATTTCTATCATTTGGATAGGAGCTTTAACGGATAGATTTTTGCTAGCCTTGGCTTTCCTGATTAAATTTACCACCTCTATAACTCCGTCGCATGCTTCGTGGTTTACATTCAAACTAATGCCGGAAAAATTTGACCAGTTACCGCGTCGGTGGATAGACTCATTACTATAAATATTTTGGTAAATTTCTTCCGTAATATGCGGAAGAAAAGGGGCAAATAGCTTAAGCAGAGCTTGCAGGGCATGATATAAGGTTAAAACGGCGCTATATTGCCCATTGGCATCTTCTTTATTTTCATCGTAGGCGCGAGTTTTGGTAAATTCAATGTAATTATCGCAAAATACCGACCAAAAGAATTGCTCAATTAATTGCCTAGCATCAGCATATTCATAGTTTAGCATTAACGCGGTTGTTTGCTCTGTCAGATTTGCAAGTTTACTTATTAGCCACTGATCGAGCTCATGGGATATTTTCTCTATTGCTGCATCAGTGAGAGCTTGTTTATCTTGCTGCTGTAGCATATCAAAATGAATGCTAACGAATTTGGCTGCATTCCATATCTTGTTTACTAAGCGTTTGCCATTTTGCATTGTGTCTTTGCAATAAGCTATATCAGCTCCAAGTCTCGCGGTAGACGCCCAGTAGCGAATAACATCCGCGCCATATTGCTCAAGCAGCTCCGTAGGGTCGATAATATTGCCTTTAGATTTAGACATTTTTGACCGATCCTCAGCTACACACCAGCCGCTAATCATAATATTATGCCAAGGCACAGTATTTTGGTGGAGATGGGATTTTAGGATCGTATAAAAAGCCCATGTTCTAAGGATTTCATGAGCTTGCGGGCGAAGATCCGCCGGAAATAATTGTTGATGCCTGTTTAAGTCAATAGCAAAGCGCTCAGATATTGCATGGCTGCATAATTGCGGTGAGATGCTGCTAGTTGCCCAGGTGTCCATTACGTCAATCTCGGCTTCTACCTCCTCTCTTGTATAACCAGATGGCAAGTCAACTAATGGATCAACAGGCAGCTGATTAATGTCCGCAAATAGTATTTTGCCTTCTTCTCCATTTCGTTTTGAGTACCATACTGGGAAAGGTACACCAAAATAACGTTGACGGCTGATGCACCAGTCCCAGGCGATGCTGTTGATCCAGTTCTCTAAACGTATTTTCATGTGTTTAGGATGCCAATTAACTTCTTCAATTTTTTGGAGCAAACTTTCTTTATGGGTTATGGTGCGAATAAACCATTGCTGAGCAGTCAATATTTCCAAAGGTGCGCCTGAACGTTCCGCACATTTGACGGTATGAGTGATCTCCGTCTGGTTGTTTAGGAGATTTTCTACCTTTAAGAGTTCGATAATTTTATTTCTTGCTTCATTGATTTTTAGACCATCTATCTTGCCTTGGGGATCGCATATTACTCCTTGCTTATTAAGAATAATTTTTGTTGGCAGTTTATGCGTCTTCCACCATATTATGTCCGTTTGATCGCCAAAAGTGCAGCACATCACAATTCCGCTGCCTTTGCTTGGCTCTACTATTTCATCAGCGAGTATTGGTACCTTGTCTTTAAAAAGAGGAGTAACGGCATATTTACCTTGTAAATGCTGATATCTGCTATCGCTAGGATGATAAAACACGGCTACACAAGCAGGTAGCATCTCAGGACGAGTAGTTGCTACAATAAATTGCTCGCCGTTTTCTGTCGAAAATATTATGTCATTAAGATAAGACTTTTTTTCTTTATCCTCTATATCTGCTTGAGCGAGAGCCGTTTGATCGATCGGATCCCAAAGTACTGGCTGGCTAGCTCTATAAACCTCGCCTTTTTGTATTAAGTCTAAAAATGACATCTGCGAAAGCTTAGTGCAAGTAGGATTAATAGTTTGATATTCTAGCTGCCAATCTACCGATAATGCTATTTTATTGAATAGCGAGCGAAATTTTTCCTCTTCCGTTACTACTACTTCTTTGCAAATCTTAATAAATTGCTTTCTATCTACCTGCCCCGCTTTAATATTTCTAGTTTTTTCCACTAACCGTTCAGTAGGAAGACCATTATCATCAAAACCAATAGGGTAAAATATATTTTTGCCTATCATGCGATGAAAGCGAGCGATGAAATCTGTCTGGGTATAGCTGTAAACATGTCCGATATGCAGCTGACCTGAAACAGTTGGAGGCGGTGTATCAATAACAAAAGAGCTAATTCTCGGCTCTTCTTTTTGCCAACGATAGACTTGGCTAGTTTGCCAGAAATCTTGCCATTTTTTTTCACTCTCGGTAAAATTATAGTTTGCTAAAAGTTTGCTGCCCAGCATATGGAATTATAAAAATATTATTAATTGCTTAGCTATTATTTGCTAATTGTTCAATGATAAAATATATTATCCTTTAAAGAAATGCCAAATAAATTTCTATTAATAATACGGCTAATTCGCTTAACGAGCCCAACTGGCTATTTACTGTTATTTTTTCCTTGTTGCTTTGGCTTGAGCTTAGCAAACAGCTTGAGCATAAAGTCTTTGCTGATATTTTTTGCTGGCAGCGTTATAACTAGAAGCGCTGGTTGCATCATTAATGATATGTTGGATAAAGACTTTGATAAACATGTCGCCAGAACCAAGGAAAGACCTCTAGCAAGCAGAGCTTTAACCAGCAAAGAGGCGATTACGACGCTGATTTTTTTGTCATTATTATCCTTGCTTTTGCTTTTATTGTTAACTCCGTTTGCTATTTGCCTTGGCATATTTGCCGTCATTTTAATTGTGCTATATCCCTTAGCTAAGAGAGTAACGCATTTTCCGCAGATATTTCTAGGTTTCACCTTTAATATTGGTGCGTTAATTAGTTATGCTAGCGCGGTGAATTTTCTCGCAATAGAGACGGTGGTAATGTATCTTGCTTGCTGCTTTTGGACTATAGGCTACGATACAATTTATGGTTTTGCAGATATTAAGGATGATAAAAAGATTGGCGTTAAGTCAATGTCCATTTTTTTAGAAAATAAAAAATATAAACTCTGGTTATATGGTTGTTATTTAATTTATATTATTTTGTTTATCGCTGCTGCGATTATTGCTGATATAAAAGTGAATTTTATACTCATTGCAGCTGCTGGCTTAATATTAAGTTGGCAAGTAAGAACGTTGCAGATTAATGATCCTCAAAATTGTCTGGTTAGGTTTAAGTCTAATAATTATGTAGGAATAAGTCTTATTTTATCTTTGATGAGTTAAAAAATCTCGGTATTTATTAAAAAATATTTTAATTTTATCATCTATTAGGTAACTAATGTGACCACCTTCCATCTCAATCAACATAGAGTTTTTTAGCTGTTCTTGCCATATTCTTACCGATTGAATAGGAACTAATCGGTCGTCTTTAGCTCCAACTAAGCATGTTGGCTTCTTAATAAGATCTGCTGAGAGGGCACCAAAAATATTTTTATTACTTACCGAGTTGTCAGCAATAGATTCAATTAATTCAAAATAAAAACGCTTTGACAAATTTCTAGTCGACATTAACCAGTGCTCAATTTTAAAGAATAATTCCTTATCAACTTTGCTGGCAGAGGCGTGAAATTTATTTATCTTATGATTAAATTGATAGGGGGATAATAAAAAGAATAAAATTTGCATATATATTTTAGGCACTATATCAAGTGTCTTGATATTTTCATCTAGCTTAAGCAACTTTCGCATTTGGTCAGTTAAACAGAGATGTGATAAGTTTATAGGAGTGGTGAGTAAAGTTAGGGTTTGAACGCTCTTACTTTGCCTAGCAGCAGCAAGTACAGCAAAGTTTCCTCCTAAACAATGCCCAATCAAATTAATTGGTTTTCCATTTTTCTGATATAAGTGATTGAGGATATTAGCAATCTCAGCAATATAATCTTCTAAGGAATAAGTAGGTTCGTCTAACTCTTGCCAATTTATTAAATATACTTCTCCAAGCCCCCTTAAATTTTCTATAAAGCTCTTATTCCTATTAATAAATAAAATTTCGGGAGAATTAAAGGTAGAGGGTACTACTAAGAAAATCCTTTCTATATGTGTCTTGGTAGATTGGGGGGTGTAACA
Source organism: uncultured Rickettsiaceae bacterium (assembly GCA_964567405.1). Lineage (GTDB taxonomy): Bacteria > Pseudomonadota > Alphaproteobacteria > Rickettsiales > Rickettsiaceae > CAZMMN01. The sequence continues at coordinate 5,201 of CAZMMN010000059.1, forward strand.
GTATTGCAACAGCTGATAGTAAGGAGTAGCATAAATGCTACGGGCGCTAGCATCGTACTGGCTGCAGGTCTTATTAGTTTTAATAAAATTATGATATTCTTGAAAATAACTTTGATATTTTACTAGTTCATTATTTGGCATAAATCAGGCGATTTAGTATTGACAATAAAAAGCGGTTGCTGTACAAGTTGTGTGTCATCGCAAGATAGGTTTAGCAGTAAAAGTATCACATATCTTCTGTTCTCTACAGTGTTTTTAGCCCCATAACTGAAAATAACTTAAAAACAGGGGTATAATTTAAGATTTTTATCTTTTTAGGGACACTTCCAATGAGCAGTTTGCCTGCTAATTCACTTACAAGTAAGTTAAGAAATATTTTTTGGCCTATCCATCAACATGAATTAGGGAAATTTATACCTATGTCATGTTTGATGTTTTGTATTTTATTTAATCAAAATGTTCTACGAATTTTGAAAGATAGCATTTTGATTTCCGAGATCAGCGCGGAAGTGACTAGTTTTGCCAAGGTTTATTGCGTAACTCCAACAGCTACTTTATTTGTTATAGTTTATGCTAAAATGGTAAATCATTTAAGTTTTGAGAAGATTTTTTATTACTTAGTTATTTTCTTTGTGGGCTTTTTTGCAATATTTGCTTTCATCATTTATCCAAATACTGCCTTTTTTCACGCCGATCCGGAAGTGATATCTAACCTAATGTCTGCCTACCCTCATCTTAAGTGGTATGTAGCTTTGCTTGGGAATTGGAGTTATATAATATTTTATACTCTGTCGGAGCTATGGCCTAATATTTTTTATGTGTTGTTATTTTGGCAGTTTGCTAATGAGATTACTTCTACCGCAGAAGCCAAAAGGTTTTATACTCTTTTTTCTCTATTTGGCAATTCTTCTTTGATTTTCGTCGGATTTTTAATGATGAATCTAGCTTCCGAGCAAACAATTATTAGCCGCTTTGTAGAAGTTTCAGATAATAAAATGATGCTGATAAAAGTTTCAACAATATTTGTAGTGATTTCTTCGTTTTTATCTTGTTTATTTGTTAGGATTGTATCAAAAAATATGCTGGATAGCTCGAGTTTTCACGTGAAAAAGCTAGCCAAGCAGGATAAAAAGCTGCAGATGGGAATTGT
>CAZMMN010000060.1:0-2430 GCA_964567405.1 uncultured Rickettsiaceae bacterium
TCAAGCCCTCGTCTTGAAATTCATTAGTCTGATTTAAAATGAGACTTGGTATAAAATCTAAAATCTAGCATTGCTGTAAAAACTATCCACAAATTTGGGGGATAATTCTGGGGATGAAAAGCTTAAACATAAATAACCTTTATACTACCTCTTCTACTATTACCTCACTTCCCATTAGCTGCACTGGTACATTTTCTTGATCAGCAAATATTGATAAAGCTTCATAAGCGTATTTTTCTACTTCTATTATTGATGCATTTTGTTCTAATTCTTCTATAACTGTCTTGCTGCCTGTTTTTAAGGCGGCAAAAACTATCCAATGACTGTTACTTAAGTTGTAAATACAAATGGTAGCTTTATTATTATCTAGCGATCTTATAAGCTCTTCTAAAAATGGTTTTACTGAAATTTTATCTCCCAAAGGCTCATATATAATAACACTATCTAGATATGGACTCATAATCTCTTGCTGGATCATTCTTATATCAGATGATTTATAATAATAGTGAGAATTATTTTTTTGGTTAAAGGCATTTTGCTCAATTTCTATATCTTGTTTTATAGAAAGGTTTTTATAAATCTCTATTTGCTGAACTAAAAGTTGTTGCTCTAAAAGTGGCGAAACATCAAGATACTCATATATAATATCTAAAACCGCAAAGCTTGATATATAGTTTTTTAACAATTTATTAATCAGAATTTTTTGAACCTCTTGCTGTAACTCAGGGCTATCAGTGATATTTAGATTTTTGAATAATTCTTCAATTTTTACAGGAGCAACATCATAATTTCTTATAGCTGCTTTAGGTTTATGGTCAATTGATGTAATTTCATCTGCGGAAACTATTATCGTTTCCTCTCCAAAGTCACTTATACCAGAAAAAACTAATTTTATGTTTTTCTTTATTTCTTTAATTCTATCCGCTAAATTTCTACTAAAAGAAATACGGTATCCATAGCTATAATCACATCTATCAGGGTCAGTATTTTCATTAGTTATTATTTCCACAGCCATGGTATTTATCGTCTCGCCTAAATATTCTCTGGCAACTAATGGTCGTATGTTAATATCTTGAAAAAATTCTACCTTTTTTAGTTTTTCTGTTATCTCTTCAACTTCGCTAAAATGTTGTTCTCTTATTTTATGCAATTTAGCTGCTTTAATAGCTTCGTTTATCATTTCTTGATATACGCCTAATACATATTGTTCTGCAAACTCTCCTTTTCTAAGCTCTTTGGCTTTTATTAAACTACAAAACTCTTTAAATTGATCAAAAGCTCTAAATAAGTTTTCTCTGCTGGAAGTGATTGCTTTAGCCATAATTCGCATATTTTCAAGAGCGAAAGGCCCACAATCTACTCCTGAAATTTGTTCCGTTCCTAGATGAGCGGTAAATTTGATGGCATTACTCACTTCTTTCATTTGCCATTCTAATAATTTGTTATTCAAACCCATTGAATCTTTATAAAAAATAGCAATTTCATCTTGATATAGTTCTTCTTGTGCATACTGGGCTATAATTTTAGAAATTACCTTCAAAATATCTGATAAAGTTTTTCTCTGATGAAACCCATGCTCTACAAGCCTTTTTTCACCAATTCTATGATCAGTAACACCAACGTCTATTATTTCTACATGCCTGGAGGTCTTGATTAGTTTGTCACTTACATCTATGCTTTTCTCTTGAAGTAATTTAATAATTTCTTCTCTTTTTGGAGTTTTTACAGGCAATAATTCTATTAAGCCATTTTCAAGTTCTTTCAGAATAGCTGTTTTGCTCATTTTATTAATAAGCAATTCACAGAGCCCCTCATTTCCGTTACTAGCTGCTAAATACAATGCTGTTTGCCCCGCTTTATTTGGCATGGAAGCAAGCTCAGAATTTAATTCCAATATCTGCTCGATTAATTCCTTATATCCTTTGCTAATTGCCGCATGTAAAGCTGTATTCCCCTTATCATCATGCATTGGATCTAACTCTGGACCTTTTTTCAATATGTGTTTTGCTATTTTGACTATTTCCATAGGGGTATTACTGCTATATATTACCATGTGTAACACCGTATAATGCAAATTTCTTGTCACTTTAGTAATATCCTCAGATTTCATTACTTCAAGAAGCGCCAAAACTATATCCTCATTTACATTAACAGCAGATCTGTGTAGAGCTGTGAATCCTTCTCTGTCTTGAATGCCAACAATATGTGGACATTCTTTCAATATTTGCTTGACTATTCTATCGCTAGGCTTACCGCTTGCTAGATGTAACGCTGTTTGCCCATATCTATCTTCAATAGCAGCTGCATAAGGAGATTTGCTCAATATTTGCTCGACTATCTCGTTATTATCTATAGTAATTGCTAAATGCAATGCTGTTTGTCCGTAGAGTTTATCTTTGATATCGGCAATCCTAGGATTTAATTCCAATA
>CAZMMN010000060.1:2530-6148 GCA_964567405.1 uncultured Rickettsiaceae bacterium
TTTCTTTAGCTATTTCATTGCTACCTTCCATGATTGCTAAATGTAACGCTGTTTGTCCGTTTTTATCACGAATACTAGCAATTTCTGGGTTTTTTTGTAATATTTCTTTAGCTATTTCATTGCTACCTTCCATGATTGCTAAATGTAACGCTGTTTGCCCATTTTTATCTATAATTACAGATTTTTTACTGCCCGTCGTGAAATCTAAGGATAAATCTAAATCTTCTTCCTCCTCTTCATCATCACTTTCATCTGCTTCATTTTTTAAGTTTAAACCCTTATCTTTTAATAACTTAATCATGTTCTCGCTTACTTCCTCAGATTTTGCAAAACATAATGCTATATGTCCATTATTTGTTTTTTTTAGCAAATCTTCTTTTGTCATTTTATTAATCAGATATTCAACCACTTGCGCATCTCCTCTGTCAGCTGCCCAATGTAATGGTGTTTGTCCATATTCATCTTGCATACCAGCTATTTTTGGCGCTTTGTCCAATATCTGTTCGACTATCTTGTGTATCTGTTTAATTAATATATTATTATTACTATGAATTTGAACTACCATATGTAATGCTGTGTACTGATGCCAGCCTTTGGCAGCTCTTGCTATATCTTCAGGCTCCATCACCGTAATGAGCAACTTCGTTACTTCTTCATATCCCTTGCTAGCTGCCAAATGTAATGGCGTTTGCCCTGCTTTATCTGGCATACCAGCTATTTTTGGCGCTTTGTCCAATATCTGTTCGACTATTCCAGCTATTTTAGTAATGTCGTTGTTACTACGTACCGCTACATGTAATGCTGTATATTTCCAATCTTTGGTTGCTTTGGTTATATCTTCAACCTTCATCACTTTGAGGATTGTTCTAACTATTTCTTCATCCCCTCTATCAGCTGCTAAATGTAACGCTGTTTGCCCATATTCATCTGGCATAGCAACTATTTCTGGCGCTTTGTCCAATATCTGTTTAACTACATAATTATCACTCGCTCGAACTGCTAAGTGTAATGCTTCTAATCCTAACGGTAATTCTGATCCTATGTCACTATCTTTTTGAGTCGTTAGGCCCGGAGGTAACATAGAACCTTCTGGCTCTTCAAGATCAGCTTTTGGTTTTATACCTCGAATTTCTACTAATCTCCCTTGCTCCCCTTCACTATATTCAGTAGACGCCAAATACTCACGCGACTTTAAGACTTCATGAATTTCAGAAGATATATCACATGTCTCCTCTATGTCTTTTAGTACTCCTCGAAGTTTAGAGGCAATATATTCCTCTGGCTTTTCCTTCATTAACTTTTCAAAATAACTCAACAAAATTTCAAGCATCTCTGTTGATGATTTTGAAATAGCTAGGCGAAAGAATACTCCCTCATCATGTAAGATATCTATCTCTTTATAGCTATTTTTGAGTATCTTTCTAACGTTATCTATCTGATTCCAGCGACAATAATCCCGCAACTCTCCTTCTTTCATAATATATCCATTGTTTAAACCTCACAGCAAACGTATTTATACCAAATCTCATTTAAATCAGACTTGGTATTACTGCCTCCCCAGTTATCCGTATTTTACACTGCAGCTAAATTTTATATTGCTGGATCTTGTTCAAGATCTCCTAATAATGCTTCTTGTTCTGTTATTATTTCTTTGATATAACTGACAATGTTTTTCTCGACTCCTATAAGATAAGGTAAATCAAGTTTCTGGGGATTACGGTCCACAAGTTCAAATTTAAAATATTCCTTAAGCCTCATATCGTAAGCAGCAAGCATTTTCATGCCCTCGTCCATAATTTTTTCAAGCTTATTCACTAATTTTACTTTTTCTATATTAGAATTCTGCTTTATCCTAAATGCACAACCCGAAACAAAAAAATTCTTGTCTACAGTGTCTAAGTTTGATATTGCTTGTATTACAGTATGTTCGCTAATACGATTATGGTCTATACCTTTTTCATTAAGCCCTCCCTTAGCTTTATCATTAAACCCAAATGCAAGCTTTACGGCAATATCTATACAATCTCTATACTGACCAGAACCAAACCCCACTTTATCACTAACAGGCTTATAAATTTGAAATTTCTCTTTTGGAATTGTAAGACTTTGAAAGCCTGCTATATATTTTAGGCTCTCATGTATATCATCATTAGAGAAATGTCTACTAAATTCAGAACTGTTAGGGTCAATTATTAATATCTCATGCTGACCTGAAGTAGAAGGTAGTTTATACAAAACTATAGTATGAACTTCTATTTTCTTCTCTTTATCGTAAAACTTCACTGCTCCCTTTACTCGTGCAAATATATCTACCAAAACTGTTTGAGAGTTTTTATCATTTATTAGGTGGGTAATTGCTTTTTGCAGTAAGGCCTTTTCTAAAGGATGATGAATCACTTTATCATCCTTTAAATTTCTGGGGTTTGTAACACTATGAGCTGAAAATCCTGATCCTCCTCTTCCTGGAATTACTAGATATACAGTTTCTCCCAATATATCAAGTTCATAAGTTCCCGAGGTTACAGTTCCCAATCTATTACTGTTAATACCAAAATGTGATACTTGACTTTTACCAAACACATATTCTTCTTGGTATATAATACCATTTATATCACTAATGCCAGATGAGGAAGGAACTAGAATGGATGGAGCAGCTACAACAGTAGCTAGAGTGGTAGAAGTAGTCGTAGCAGTTGTGATAGTAGAGGTGCTAGGTGCAGTAGTTATGGTACTTAGAGTGAGGGGACTACTGCTACTAGTTGAGCTGCTACTTATAGCTAGAGTACTGGAGGTACTACTGCCACCGCTTATACTACCACTGCTGCTTGGGCTTGCAGTAGTACCACCGCTGCTAACAGGGCTGACCTTAAAGAATTTTACCGATTTATCATCACGAGTAGTTGGTGTAATTGAAGCAGAACCTAGATATTTGGTATCTGTTTTCCAGTCATAAAATGTAGGAACACCATGTATATTAATTGTTAAAGGGTTTTTTGACATATCTAGTTACCTCAAATTTAATGCTTATTTACATAGTTAGTACTATCTGAACATTATAATAATCTAGATTATTTTTGGTTGCAATAATAATTATTATTGCACTATAGGTGTGTCAATTATTTTAGGTTTCCTGCATCATAAATGCAAAAAACCGGTATGCTTCGTTTGCCGATTCTACCAGTTCTTTCACGACCTTTCGTGACTTTAGCGTTTTATAAACAAACTCCTTATCATATGAACACATAATCTCTTTCTGGATTGCTACTATTTGGTTTCTTGATGGATAGCTAAATCACCGCAACTATGCGCTGATTCTAGTGTTCGTCGATAATGGCAGAGTGCCATAGTTAAATATTTGGAACTTAAACTGTTTAACTATGGTTGATCTATTGTAATTAAAGCAAAAACTTTTCTTTCACGACTCCGAACTAATCTGGCCCGATAAAGCAACATCCTCTGGGGCAATTTCTGCGGCATAGGCTTCTCTAGCATGAGTTTCCGCAGAGAGAGGTTCTGTGGAGCGAGCTTCTGTGGAGCGAGTTTCCGTAGAGAGAGGTTCTGTAGAGCGAGTTTCCGGGGCAATTATTTGTGGCAGCGTTATCTGTGGCAGCGCCTTTT
>CAZMMN010000061.1:0-6021 GCA_964567405.1 uncultured Rickettsiaceae bacterium
CTCTAACCCCCATTACTATCGTTCCTAGCCCCGGTTATATTGACAAAGTCGGGAAATTATTGATATTGCCTAAAATAAAAAGCTAATATTTTAAGCTCTTTATCTTATTAGGTTAAGCTTCCTTATTCTTTAACTTTTTTATCTAATATTTCTTATTGATTGAATATGGCGCAAATATTAAACCTTTGCGCTTTCCTGCGGAGAGGAGTTGACTCAAAATAGGAATATGCTTGATAGCAGTATTAATCCCATAAAAAGAAGGTACTACGCTACCCCTAAGCTTAATCGTGTGAGCTGCAGTATTAATGCTACCAAACATCGTGAAATCAAAATACGCTCCTTCTGCTGATGCTTGAGGAATATTTAAAATTTCGTCTAAATAATTAAATTTTCCTGCCAGTTTAGAAAAAGGTATATCTTTCTTATTTGTTAAAAAATTTTGTAACCCTGGAAAGGAAAGATAAGATACTAAGCCGGTGATAAAAGAGCGGTCAGCGGTAGTAAAATCCTTAAATTCAAAAATCCCACTTACAATAGGGATTTTTTCGCCCTTTTTTGCCTCTTGGCGTTTAGTATCAATTATGATTGATAAACTGCCGCCCTTCATATTACTATACATATCCAGCCCTTTAAGCATAGCGCCTGCATCACTGCAGTTGATCAGCCATTCTTCCTTGTCCTCGAAGGGTCTTAGCTGCATTTTAAAATTGGCATCGCCAATTTTTGAATATAGGCTTCCAGAAATGCACTTAGTTTTATCGCAATTAATATGCATTTTAAAATCTCTTAACTCAACATTATTTTTTAACTTAACCGCGTTTAAGTTAGCTATTAAAGTTGTATTAGTATTGTCACGTTCTTTTTCTAAAAATTGCGACATGTTAGCGTGCTTTAAGTCTAGTAATTCACCTTGCACTATTGCTACAAACTTATTGCGATCCAACTCTACTTCTGCACTAATGTTAGTATCGTGATCTTTAATGATTGGAAGAGTGATTTTATATCTGCTTGCTGTTAAAGGATGAGGAAGGGCTATCTTTCCTACAATTTCTAAATTATGCTCGCCAATTAATTTGAAATTAAGATGATTAGATTCCTTTTCAGTAATCTCACCATGCAGGGACACGCTGGCTTCTTCATTTAGAGCCTTATCAATAGATATTTTATCTACGTATAGCTCTAAAGGCTTTAAGTTAGCAGTAGCCTTTATCGAGCTTATTCCTTTTTGGCTTTTATATTCAAAATTTACAATTGCAAAGCCTTTAGTTAACTTAACCAGCCCATATTTTTGATTACTAGCCACAATTTTAGTTTTTACTTTTAATAAATAGCTAGGCTCTGCCGAAGAAGTAACATCCTGTTGATATTGTAACTCACTGGAAAAATTATTCAGCTTGGCAGTGGCATCAAAATTAACTTGCGCGCCGTTAAAAGCGCCTTTAATGTTTGCTTCTTTTAATTGTAGGTTACCATTAAAAATGCTTAAATTTCCCTTAATGATTTCCGTAGAAATATTATAGGAGTTTTTACTTGCGGGATTAATAGGAATAACCATATTAATTTTAGTGTTAGCTATCCCGGTCAGATTTCTCAGAATAATACCATTTGCTTTTAATTTTGCATAAGCTTCAGGATTAATAAAACTGACTAAGTCTTTAGCTGGTCCTGCAGCACTAGCTTGGACTATTATGTTAGTGGTATTGGTTCCAGTCCATTGGCAAGTTATAACCCCATCAGAAATCACTGTACTATCGCTATATGCTTTCTTCACCAAAAACTTAATCGTCGAGCCATCGGCTATAATATCTATCTCTCCATCCCGCAATGAAGGAAAGTCTTTGTCATAAGCAAATTCAACACCGCTAGTATGGAATTTTGCAACCAAATTATCAGCGGTTAAAATATTGTTTTGTAAAGCTTTCTGATCAAGATTTAAAGAAAAATCCCCGCTGGTAATATTTCCTGCTCTAATATAAACAGCTAGAAGTTCTATAATCTTATTATTAGGCAGTATATCGCCAATTGCTTTATACATTAAAATGGGTATATTACTGCTTTTTCCATAGGCTTTTATCTCATTGGGCTTGATATGAGCACTAACAGAAAAGAAAGAATTCTTTCCTAGTTCTAAATAAAGATCGATATCTTTACAGTCTTCTTTAAATAAATTCGTGCCATACAGTAACATACTGGAATCAAAAGATGGATCTGCTATTTTATCAGCGTTAGAAAGCTTAGTGTCTAGAAAATTAAAAGTTGCTTTAGTTTTAATATCCCCAGTAAATAAGCTAAGCTGCCAATCAGCAGATAGGGGGGAAGTAAAGATTTCACGCTCTCTATCTCTATCCTTAGGTTGCAGCTGGAAATTGTCTATATTTATCCTCGCCATAAGCAATGGGTTTGTTATACTGCCTTTTAATTTAAATACTACTTTGAAATTATTTGCGTATAACTTACCATTGAGAGGAAAGTCTACGACTAGTTGCTGAATGGTGAGTGAGTTTTTTCTGTAATCTACCCCGGTAATCTGAGAATTCACTCCCTGATTTTGCAGATATAAGGAAAGAATAGTAGTTATGTGTTTATTGAGATTTGTTAGGAATATCCCTACTAAGATTAACCCCACAAATAATAGTAACACAATAATAGAACTTATAGTTTTATATAACTTCATAATATATTTTTATCAACTTTTACCTTAATATCTCACATAGTTACAATTACTAGGTCTGGAGTACTAGTAAGAATATTGAAAGATACAGTAAAAAGAAACAAATTTATCTTTTATATTTGAATTTACTTTTTATAATTTTCGTAGAACGAACACTATTAAAATCTATTAAATTAATGAACATTACTTTTATAGGAATCGGCTATGTTGGTCTGGTTTCTAGCGTTATGCTAAGCTATCTTGGGCATAATGTCAGCTGTTTAGATACAGATCGCAATAAAATTGCCAATTTAAAAAAAGGTATATTACCAATATACGAGCCAGGACTTGATAAATACTTATCGTATTGTCTCGCGCGCGGACGCTTAAAATTCCTCGAGAATTATAATGAGCATATACAAACTTCTACAGCTATATTTATCACTGTTGGAACTCCTACTTTGCCTTCTCAAAGGGCTGATTTGCAGTATGTGTTTGATGCGGTAGACAATATAGTCAAACTCGACAGCTCCCCTACCATCATTATCAAGTCCACAGTGCCTCCGGGAACCACTGATTTTATTGCTCACTACATAGCAAAAAAAAAGTTGCTTAGTAAAGTTGCCTCCAATCCAGAGTTCTTAAGAGAGGGAACAGCAGTAGAGGACTTTTTAAGACCTGATAGAATAGTTATAGGTACTAGTGACAAAGAAACTAGCGACTTGCTAAAAGAAATTTACGCCCCCTTGCTTGCTGAGGGAATACACTTAATAAGCACCGATCCTACTACTAGCGAATTAATAAAATATGCTTCCAATGCTTTTCTAGCCACCAAAATTGCGTTCATTAATGAAATGGCTAACTTATGTGAAGAAATAGAGGCGAATATCGATCATCTATCCTTAGGCATGGGCTTAGATAAGCGCATAGGAAATAGCTTTTTAAAGGCAGGTCCAGGTTTTGGCGGGTCATGTTTTCCCAAAGATATTCTTGCTCTTTCTCAATTAGCTAAGGATCACCATAGTGACTCCCTAGTGCTAGATGCAGTTATTAATGCTAACCAAAAAAGACCGCTAGATATGGTTAAAAGGATTAAAAGCATATTAGATGGCAGCTTGTCTGGCAAGACTATTGCTGTGCTAGGACTAGCGTTTAAAGCAGGCACAGATGATTTAAGGAGCAGCCCGGCTATTGAAATTATTAAGCTTCTACAAGATGAAGGAGCAAATATTAAAGCTTACGATCCTGCAGGTATGAAAAATATAGAACAAGTTTTAACAATAGATAGGTTAGAATGCACAAGTTCTCCTGAGAAGTCTTGCTATGAGGTGGATGCTATAATAATAGCGACTGAATGGGAAGAATTTAAAGAGTTAGAGTGGGATAAAATATATAACAATTCAAAATCTCATATTATTATTGATTTAAGAAATATACTAAATTCTAGCGTAATAAAGGCAAAAGGGTTTAAATACTACTCCATTGGGCACAAATATGAAGCCTGATTTTATTCATTTGCGCATTCAAAGTTCCTATTCTTTCTTGGAAAGCGCTTTAACGATTGAGCAGATAGTTAAGCTTACCAAATCAGAGTCAATGCCTGCAGTCTGTTTAAGTGATAATGGTAATTTATTTGGCTCCTTAGAATTTGCTATTGCATGTGCTAAGGCTAGCATTCAACCAATTCATGGATCAATCGTTAATATTTCCTACCAGTCACCAGTAGAAGATAAAAATCCTTCACCCCACAATTTTGCGCCTATTCTTTTAATTGCTAAAGACACAGTAGGATATAAAAACCTCTTAAAACTTGTTAGCTATACTTTTACCAAAAATGACAGAAAAATTTGCAACCATATTACAGTCGAAGATTTAGCCAGCCATCAACAAGGCATTATCGCCTTATCTTGTTATACAGAAGGAATAATTGGCAAAAGCCTATTAGCTGGCAATAAAAGCGCCGCAATATTTTGGACTAATGAACTTAAAAATATTTTTGGCGATCGTTTTTACTTTGAAATAATGCGTCACAATCTTGAGAAGGAACATTATATAGAATCAGCTTACCTTGATATAGCCGCGGAGCTAAGCATACCTTTGGTTGCAAGCAATATAGTACTCTTTAGCAAAATAGACATGTATGAGGCACATGACGTCTTGCTTTGCATATCAGCTGGAGTAGTCAGAGAAGAGCTAAATAGGAAAAGAGTAAGTAATCAATGTTACTTCAAATCAAGCGCGGAAATGCAACAGCTTTTCCATGACCTACCCGAAGCTCTGGAAAATACTGTAAATATTGCCCAAAGATGCTACGTTATGGCGCAAACACGCCCGCCAATGTTGCCAAGCTTCACTGCAGCTGGCGGCAATCTTGGAGAGGAGGAATTAATAAGGAAAGAAGCATTAGAAGGGCTGCTTAAGAGATTAGAAGCTAGATTTAAGCAGGAAGATATAATAGGTAAAACAGATCAAGAAATGATTAAGCAGCAATATTTAGAGCGGCTTAATTATGAGCTTGATATTATTTGTAAAATGAATTTCCCCGGTTATTTTTTAATAGTCTCGGACTTCATTAAGTGGAGCAAAGCTCAAGGCATAGCAGTAGGACCTGGGCGGGGATCAGGCGCTGGCTCTATGGTTGCGTGGTGCTTATTAATTACCGATCTTGACCCCATTAAATTTGGGTTGTTATTTGAGCGATTTTTAAACCCTGAACGCATATCAATGCCAGATTTTGACATTGACTTTTGTCAAGAAAGGCGGCAAGAGGTTATTGATTACGTACGCTCTAAATATGGAAATAATAGAGTAGGACAAATTATCACCTTTGGTAAAATGCAGGCTAAAGCAGTAATTAAGGACGTTGCACGGGTTTTAGGACTATCTTATTTATATGCTAATTACCTTACCGAACTAGTGCCATTTAATGCTGTCAATCCTGTTACCTTAAATCAAGCAATTGAAGAAGTCGCTGAGCTTAAACAAGCAGCGGAAGGCAAAGGTCTATACAACTTAACTGGAGAGAAAGAATTAATACAACAAGTATTATCTACTGCTCTAACCTTAGAAGGATTAAATAGACATGCTTCAGTCCATGCAGCTGGAATTGTCATTGCTGGCAGTGATTTAGTAGAAATAGTACCGGTTTGCATGGATGCCAGCGTCAATATGCTGATAGTCCAATATTCCATGAAATATGCTGAGCTTGCTGGGTTAATGAAGTTTGATTTTTTAGGCTTGCAAACTTTAACAGTAATCACTAAATGCCTAAAAATTTTAAGCCAGCAAGGAATTGAGCTTGACATCTCTGCTATTCCATTTGACGATCCCACCACTTATTCTATGCTATCTCAAGGGCATAGTGTCGGAGT
>CAZMMN010000062.1:0-6018 GCA_964567405.1 uncultured Rickettsiaceae bacterium
AGCTAATGGCTGTGTCGGTAAACGAAATTGAGGAAGCTTTAAGAGAAAGCTTCCCGGGTGCTAAGATAAAAATTCAAGATCTTGCGGGCGATCAAGAACATTACAGTTTAGAAATAACAGATCGGTCTTTTGTTGGTCTTAGCTTAATTGAGCAGCATAAGAAGGTCAAAAGTGCATTAGCAAGTATGTTACATACAAAATTGCATGCTCTGACAATAAAAACCAAGGCAGAAGCATAAGAAAAGTTTAATAGCAATGTAACTATAAAAATATTTAATGGTAATTATGGATTGTCAAATTATTATTTTAGCGGCAGGTAATGGCACTAGAATGGATTCTGTCTTGCCTAAGGTAATGCATAGAGTTGGCAATATGCCTATGCTTGAGAGAGTGATTTTGAATGCTAGAGAAGTAACTGAGAATATAATTTTAGTGCATTCGTCTTTATTGATTGATTATATAGAGCCTTATAAAAATTTGTGCAAGTTTGTGTTGCAGCCGGAGCCTTTAGGAACCGCTCATGCTGTGCATGTGGCTCGGGATTTGATTGAGGATGATAAATATATAGCTGTGATCTTTGGGGATAATCCTTTTATTTCTGCCTCGATGATAAAGCAGCTGTTAAATTATTTGCACAGTACTGATGCGGGCGTAGTAACTCTTGGATTCCATCGGAATAACCCAGCTCAGTACGGCAGAATAGTTAATGACAAGCAAGGTAACTTTTTGAAAATAGTAGAATTTAAAGAGGCAAGTGAAGAGGAAAAAAAAATCCAGCTTTGTAATTCGGGAATTATGTTCTTTAATTCAGGCGTGTTAAAAAAATATTTGCCTTATTGTTTGCTTTCAAAGGTTAATGACAAAAGTGAATTATATCTAACCAAGATTATTGCAGCTTGTAGAGAGGGTGGGGAGGGGGTGTCTTATTTTATCTCTCAAAACCCTGAGTTAGTTATAGGAGTGAATACTCAAGAAGAACTGCTTGAAGCTAATAATATTATTGTCCGTAATGAGCAATAAAAAAGCGGTATTGATTATAGATGGCTACGGCTTTATTTTTAGAGCTTATCATGTACAACCTCCTTTAACCTCTCCGAAAGGTTTGCCGGTAGGGGCTGTGTATGGTTTCACCGCAATGCTGATAAAGCTGTTAAATGACTTTAAGCCTACTCATGCGGTGGTGGTTTTTGATAGTGGTAAACCTAATTTTCGGCATCAACTATACACTCAGTATAAAGCTAATAGACCTTCCATGCCTCCAGAGCTTGTAGGGCAGTTGGAGTTATTGCGCCGTGCTAGCTCGAGCTTAAATTTCCCAGTAATTGAAAAAGTAGGGTATGAGGCAGATGATATAATTGCCACCTTAGCTACAAACCTAGCTGAATCGGGAGAAGAGGTGGTTATTGTCTCCTCTGATAAAGATTTGATGCAGCTAGTTAGCGAGCAAGTAAAAATATATGATCCTTTAAAAAGCAAGTACGTTTCATCCCAAGATGTTATTGACAAATTCGGGGTTGCTCCACAAAAAGTTAGGGACGTTATGGCATTAACAGGCGATAGGTCAGATAATATTCCCGGTATAGGCGGGATAGGTCCTAAGACGGCTGCAAGTCTTATTAATCAATTTGGTTCACTGGATAAATTATTTAAATCAACGGAGCAGATAAAAAATCAACGCCATAAGCAGCTTGTGGAAGCTGGTCGTGAAAGTGCTTTAATTTCTTGGCAATTAGTAGGGTTGGATAAAAAAGTAGAGTTAGAAATTGATTTAAATTCCTTGCGTTGGCAGCCTCCAACCGCTCATGAAATTTCCTCTTTTCTTATTGAGTATGGGTTTAAATCTCTTTATAAAAGGGTTGAAAATCTACTTCAGCTAAAAATCTTGGAAGGAGAAAATGAAACGGCTTATGTTCCTACCCCATCGCATCTTATAGAGATCCAATCTCCGAATGAATTGGAGGTAGTATTGCAAAAGGTGGCTGATAAAGGCGTTGTTTCTCTTCTGTTTGCTACTGGTAAAGATCAGATAAGTTCTTTAAACTTATTGATTAAAGAAGAAGGATGTCTTATCCATTTTTCGCTCAAGGAGGAGGGTAAAGTAGCGCCAGCGGATTGTTGGTTTTTGCCTTATTTAGTTAAGCTTTTGCAAGATAGAAGCATAAAGAAACTTACTTTTGGCTTAAAAATTTTATTAAAATTATGTGAGGTTGGTGGAAGACCGGCAGCTTTCCAAGCGGTTGAAGATATAGAACTCATGCAATATTCATTATCCGCTGGGTTACCGCAAGTTAGTATGGAAATTTACTCTCTGCCTAAAGCATATGAGCTTTTATTAGCTAAGTTGAGAGAAGAGCATCTGCTAGGCTTATATAGGGATATTGATTTGCCTCTATGTTATGTCTTGCATCAGATTGAAAATAATGGAGTTAAGCTAAATTTAGAGCGTTTGAGAGAGTTATCTAAAGAATTTGGCGAGCAGATTGCTGCGCTGGAGGAACAGATTTTTGCAGTATGCGAAGCTAGTTTTAATATAGCCTCTCCAAAGCAGCTAGCTGATATTTTATTTATCAAGATGCAATTACCTTTTGGCAAGTTATCCTCTAAAACTAAAGCTTATTCAACTAGCAGTGAAGTGCTGGAAAAGCTGAGTGAAGATGGCTACCCAATCGCTGATCTTCTGCTTCAATGGCGTCATTTAACGAAATTGAAAAATACTTATACAGATAGCTTGCCTGCTCATGTTAGTCGTGCTACTAATAGAGTGCATACCAAGCTGCTGCAGACTTCCACAACTACGGGGCGGCTTAGCTCAATGGAGCCAAACCTACAAAATATTCCTATTCATTCACTGGAGGGCAATAAAATAAGAGGCGCATTTATTGTTGAGGAAGGGTGTAAGCTAATTTCCGCTGATTATTCGCAGATTGAATTACGGATATTAAGTCACATTGCTAATATTACAACTTTTAAAGATGCTTTTTTAAAAGATGAAGATATCCATAGCCGTACTGCTTGCCAAGTATTTAAGATTAGCCCATCCGAGCTAACGCCAGAACATAGACGTAAAGCAAAAGCTATAAATTTTGGCATTATATACGGCATTAGCGGTTTTGGTTTAGCTAAGCAGTTGAATATTTCCCCAGCAGAAGCGGCAATTTACATAAAGAATTATTTTAAAGAATATCCAGGAATTTTCGAATATATGGAACGCACCAAGGAGTATGCCAGGAAATATGGATATGTGAAAAATTTATTGGGTAGGAAGTGTTTTTTGCCATTGATTCAAGATAAGAAACCTGCTGTGAGGCACTTCGCTGAAAGAGCAGCTATTAATGCGCCAGTGCAAAGCGCGAGCGCAGATATAATTAAAATAGCAATGATAAAATTAGATAAAGCTTTTAATAAAAAAGGTTTGCACACCAAAATCATCTTGCAAATTCATGATGAATTGCTTTTTGAGGCTCCGCATGCTGAAGTAGAACAAGTTAGCTCTATTATAAAATCTATTATGGAAAACTCTTTGTCTTTAAGCGTTCCATTGGTGGTAGAAGTAAAAAGCGGGAACAGCTGGCTAGAAATTCATTAATTTTAGCCAAAATGAAACACAGATATAAAATTATTATTGAATATCTAGGAACTGGGCTAGTTGGTTGGCAAAGGCAAGCCAGCGGTGTTTCAGTGCAGCAGATAATAGAAGAGGCGATTTATAAGTTTAGCCAAGAAAAAGTACAAGTATTCGCTGCAGGTAGAACCGATGCTGGTGTGCATGCTATAGGGCAAGTAGCTCATTTTGATTTATCACGATATTATGTGGTCGATAAAATTATTGCTTCCCTTAATCACTTCATGCGACCTTATTTAGTAGGAATTGTCGATTGCCAGGAGGTGGATAGTAGCTTTCACGCAAGGTTTTCTGCTAAGTCTCGCGCTTATTTGTATAAAATAGTTAATCGACGCAGCGGAGTTATAATAGATGCCGGGCGAGCTTGGTGGATTAAAAAGCCTCTGAATGTTGAAAAAATGCGGCAAGCTACCGAGTATTTTGTAGGTTATCATGATTTTACTTCTTTTAGAGCTAAAAATTGTCAGGCAAAATCCCCGTTAAGAACTTTGTCAGCCATTGATATACTACAAGAGCAAGAGCTGATTAGTTTGCACTTTTCTGCGCCGTCATTTTTGCATCATATGGTCCGGAATATTGTAGGCAGTTTAGTAATGGTAGGGTTTAACAAATGCCAACCAGAATATATTAAAGTTATATTAGATGGTAAAAATAGAGAAATGGCAGGAGCTACCGCCCCAGCAGCAGGATTATATTTTTTAAAGGTGGAATACTAGTGAAGATTAGCCAGGCGCTAAAATTAGCTGCTGAGCAGTTAAAAGCCGTAGGAATTGAGCTGGCTTATTTAGAGGCGCGAGTACTAGCAAGTCACTTGTTGCAAAAGCCTATTGAATACTTATTGGTTAACGATTCTCAATTAATGCCGGCGGACAAGCTCAACAATTTCTTGCAGCTGGTTAGAAGACGTGCACAACTTGAACCAGTAGCTTATATTATAGGTCATAAGGAATTTTATGGACGTCAATTTCAAGTGAATAAGAATGTGTTAATACCAAGGGCGGAAACAGAATTATTAGTAGAAGCAGCTTTGTCATATTTGCCTGACGATCAGCCAGATGCATATATACTGGAGCTAGGGGTAGGCAGCGGTTGCGTGATTATTAGTTTATTGCTTGAGAGATTAAAAGCTAGAGCTGTCGCTATTGATATAAGTATAGAAGCTTTAATGATTGCTCAAGGTAATGCTAGAATGTATGGGGTGCAGCCAAGGTTGAAACTAGTGCATAGTGATTGGTTTAGTGACTTAGCGGTGGAAGAATTTGATGTTATTATTAGCAACCCTCCGTATGTTTCAGTTACAGAGCAAAGGTTATTAGCACTCGAAACATTGCGTTATGAACCTCAACTAGCTTTGTTTGGCAAGCAAGATGGATTAGAGCATTATTACTCCATCGCCCAATTTGCTAAAAATTTTTTAAAGAAAAATGGGCAATTATTTTTAGAAATTGGTTTTGACCAGTGCAAAATGGTTAATAAAATATTTGTAACTCACGGCTATATTGTCAAAAATATATATCAAGATATTTCCGGATATAGTAGAGTATTGCAACTAAGAAAATAGTAGTATTATTGTTTATTCAACTTTCACGCTAGTTGCTTAGTAAAATATTTGATTGACTATTTGCAGAAAATTCTTTAAAGACTGTCAGTAGCCTTAAGTTAATTTCGATCACATAATCAGTAAACTTAAAATGCAGAAAAACACTAATGCCGTTAATAATAAAGAAAACCCATTAAATCAAGCGCTTAGCAAATGTCGCTCGGTTTTTTGGACTACTTTCTGGTTTGCGTTTGTAATTAATCTATTAATGTTATTAACCCCTTTATATTCTTTGCAAGTTCTTGATAGGGTTATAGGAAGCGGAAGCCTCGAAACTTTACTGATGCTCTCCATTATTATTGGCTCCATTTACTTTGTCTATGGTTTAATGCAAATTGCTCGGTCTTTTACCTTAATTAAAGTTGGGGAGTGGTTGGATAACAACGTTTCGCCGTTAATCTTTAGCCATGCGGTTTCTGCTTCCGTTGCGCAGGGCAATACGGGCGCCGGTCAATTGCTACGAGATTTTCAAACAGTGAAAACTTTTTTGACCAGCACCGGAATTAACACTTTATATGATATGCCCTGGAGCATAATTTATATGATAGTGGTATTTTTAATCCATCCTTATCTAGGCGCATTAACGGTAGCAGGAGGGATTATTATTATCTCCGTAGCGTTTTTCAATGCAGTGGCGACAAATAAGACGCTCAGCGAATCCACCGAATTCGCCATCAAAGGTCATACGCAAGCAGAAATTGCTAGTCGTAATGCAGAGGTGGTAGAGGCAATGGGAATGATGAAAAACGTGAGCAAAAACTGGCAAAAATTTAACGAACAATCCTTGGCTAAGCAG
>CAZMMN010000063.1:0-5776 GCA_964567405.1 uncultured Rickettsiaceae bacterium
ACTGACCAAGAACATCGAGAGGTTACTGGCGAGGTGGTGATTTTTAAGGATAAATTGAAGAGAGCTTTAATTGCAAATTTTATTCTAAAGTTCAATGATAATACTATTTTGGCTTCAAGGTTGGCGGAGAGAATAAATGAAGATCAAGCAGAGCTCTACAAAACTAGTTTTACCCCATGTCAAATTACTGGAAATTGCCCGCCTATCTGGCAAATTTCTGCCTCTCACACTTTTGTAGATCTTGATAAGCAAAGAATAATCTACAAAAATCTTTTTTTTGAAGTATATGGTAAACCAATTTTTTATCTGCCGTATTTGTCCCATCCTACTCCAGGCGCTAAAGCCCAAAGTGGGTTGTTAGTACCTGGTATTGATAAAAACAGTCTAAGGATTCCTATTTATTTTAGAGCGCAGCCTAATCTAGATTTTACTTTTACGCCTCGAATAGCTTACAAATATAATATATATGAAATAGAAGCACGCCACTTAGTGCCTAACGGCAACTATAACGTCTACGGTAGCTACGGCAAAGTTCCCTATCGTATTCAAAGTGATGGGAAAGAGATAAAAAATACTAAGGTTAATAGTTATCATATTTTTTCTGCGGGAAATTTCTATCAGCAAGAATATGATTATGGATTTAGTTTAAATCGCTCTTCTGATAAGGCTTATTTGAAAAATTATTATGGGCAGCACCATTCATATCTGCAGTCTAATTTATATCTTAACAGAATCATCGATTATGACTATTTTTCGCTAGAAGGCTTATATTTTCAAGATATGAAAGGACAAACGACCCAAAATAATGATTCTTTAGTACTTCCTCAGTTTAAAAGCAAAAATATTATTAATCTGAGTGAAGATGAAAATACTTATGCGATTATTCAAACTAACGGTTCAGCTTTCCGAGAAATAGCAGGTAAACGGGTAAATCGTGCTACCGCGCAGTTAGAAGTCACGAATGACCATATTATTCCTAATGGTAGTGTTATTAGTTTAACTGCATATTCTCGTGCTTATGCTTATATCGTTGATGACTCGCAACATAATCAGAATAGCCAGTTATTAACTAGAAGCATATCGGAGCTGCAAACAACCTGGCGACACCCTTTAGTGAGTAAAATTAATTCTTTCAGTAGTGCCAGCATTGAGCCAAAAGTAATGGTGGCTGTTGGACGCAAATACAAGGAAAGTGATGCTCAGTTTAACTTAATAGATGCCTCAAAATATGAGTTAGCGGAGGAAAACTTATTCCTCTCCAATCGCTATAGTGGTATAGATTACCATGAATTCGGCAACCGAATAAGCTATGGGTTTGATAGTGGCTTGCTTTCTAACCGCAATTATTTCAGCCTATTTTTAGGACAACTTATTGCTGAGCGAAACAGTAAAAATAGTTATCTAAAAGAAAATGTAGGTAAGTTTCAATTAAGTTTCTTAGAAGGAGTAGAACTATTTTATCGCTTTAGGAAAAATAGGCATTTTTCTTCCATTCGTGAGGAGGTGGGAGCTAATTTCGTTGGGAACGAAGTAAGCCTGTCTACCAGCTTTATTATGCTAGAAAATGTTTCTAATTACTACGCATCGGATAATTTAGTTTTTTCCAAAAATAGAGTTAAGCAATTTCATTACGATATTGCCTACCACTTAAATTCTAACTGGCTAATAGGCAACGAAATGCATTTAGACCTTGCAAACAAGAAAAGCCGTATCCTTTATCGTAATGTGAAAGTGACATATGCAGTAGATTGTGTTAGTATCACGGGCAAGATTGCTCATGATTACATGGGCGATAGTTCTAGAGGAATAAAGAAAATACGCAGCACTACCATATCCTTAGGACTAAAAGTAATAAATATGTAATGATAAGTCTCCCAATTTTTCATTTACTAGAATTATACCTATGCTGCAGGACTGCGTGCATAAAAATTACGCATTATGGTTTTAATAGTTAAAAAGTTCGGGGGCACTTCAGTAGCAAATACCGAAAGAATAAGAGAAGCTGCCCGCCTTATTGGAGATGAAATTGCGCGTGGTAACCAGGTCATAGGGGTAGTATCGGCGATGTCTGGGGTTACTAATCAGCTTGTGGATATATGCAGCGAAGTTTCCAACCTAAATATGAATGAACATTTAGCCGAGTATGATACTGCTTTATGCAGCGGGGAAATAGTCACCGCGAGCTTACTTGCCATGCAGTTACAGAAAAACGGACTTAAAGCAAGATCGGTACTTGCTTGGCAACTACCTATAATCACCAGCTCTACTTATAGTAAAGCATTAGTAAAAAAAATAGAGGTGAAGCTTTTAAATAAATGTTTAGACCAAAATATCATCCCAATACTCGCAGGGTTTCAAGGAATTACCGCTGATAAAAGAATAACTACGCTTGGACGCGGGGGTTCTGATACTACTGCTGCTTTAATAGCAGCTAGGATGAAGGCGCATAGGTGTGATATATATACGGATGTAGAAGGCGTCTTTACGACCGACCCTAGAGTAGTTAGCAAAGCTAAGATATTGTCGCGGCTAAGTTTTGAGGAGATGCTAGAACTTGCTTGCTCCGGAGCAAAGGTACTAGCACCGAGGTGCGTTGCCATTGCTATGCGCTACCATCTTCCATTGAGGGTTTTGTCATCCTTTGCTTCTAGTAACGGCACTTTGATTACTGAAAAAAATATAGTTATGGAAAATAGAATAATTACCGGCATTGCTTCTAATAAAAATTTATTAAAAGTTGTTATAAAAGACTCTAATATAAGCCATCATCAAATTTGCCTTCAGTTAGCGCAAAGCGATATTTATACGGATCTAATGTGGCATGTTGAGTCTGCCAATATCTCTAATTTCCTGCTTTCCCTTAGTGATGTAAATAAGCTTGAAAATTTGCTTATTCAGTTAAAAAAAAGTGGTGAAATTAAGGATGTCACGATTGATGCTAAAGTTGCCTTAGTATCATTGGTAGGACATGGTATTAAGGGCGATAAAGGCTTAGTAGTAAAAATATTAGGTAAGCTAGAAAAAGAAAAGATAAAAATATTGATGATGCAAACTTCAGAAATTAAAATTTCCTTATTAATTCCTGAGCAAGATAACGAAAAACTGGTAAGTATGCTTCACGAGATGTTTAAGTTAGACGAATGAAAGGTTCTTTTATCACTAAGGTTTTTTCCATAATTAGCAGCTTAGTGAGCTCTGCCTTCCTTCTGACAGGCTGCACTACTCAAAATACTAGCAGTCAATTACTGAATAAGGTCACTCATGAACTTCATAAAAACTATAATATACCGCATGGCGATTTAGTAGCTGCTTACGATTTACTAAACCATAGGCAATCTGCTTGCCTTTACTCGCCTGATTTCTATGAAATTATTAATAATGACGACTATCATCGGCGCTTTTTGAATAAATTTAAAAATAAATTTAAAAATATTAAGCATTTAGATATAGAAGCTAAAACGAAGACAGCAAAGTTGAAAAATTTGGTAACAAAACTTAATAGTAAATATAAGTTCCTTACGCCTTTAGAAATAAGCATAATTAATCAAAATCACGCCAATTTTTCTCCTTTCTCCCTTCATCCTAATATTGATCAGTTAGCAAAAATGGATAAAATTGCCCACCGCATCCCTTTGATGCTGCCAGAGCGCCGAGCTCACATTACTAGCTCGTATGGGATACGCAAGCACCCCATTAGCGGCAAACGCAAAATGCACACTGGTATTGACCTTAAAGACGGCAAACTAAGCCCTGTTTACTCTTCAGCGATAGGTAAGGTAGAACTGGTAGCTAGAATGAAAGGCTACGGCAATACGGTAGATATTAGGCATTATGGCAAATTTAAGACCAGGTATGCTCATCTTGATAAAGTAATCGTCAAAGAAGGACAAAGGGTAATAAGGGGGCAAAAAATTGGAGTGCAAGGGAATAGCGGTAATTCAACCTCGCATCACCTTCACTTTGAAATATGGCTAAATAATAAACATATCAATCCTCTGGAATTTATAACTCATGCTTGTAACTGTCAATAATCTTGGTATATTTTAGTACCTTTAATTCTTTAACGGGGCCGTAGCTCAGCAGGATAGAGCGAGTGATTCCTAATCACTAGGCCGGAGGTTCGAATCCTCTCGGTCCCACCAACTAATAATTTTATTGTCATGCAATTAAAACTCAAGGTAAAAATATACACTGATGGAGCGTGCAGCGGTAATCCTGGTCCAGGAGGGTGGGGAGCTTTACTACAATTTAGCGAGGCAGAAAAAAAAATTTGGGGCTATGAGCTCAGCACTACTAACAATCGGATGGAGCTTATCGCTGCCATAAAAGGACTACAATCATTAAAAAAAAGTTGTACGGTGGACATTTATACAGATAGTAAGTACCTGCAACAAGGCATCACCGAATGGATAAATAAATGGCTAAAAAATAATTGGCGCACTAGCGCTAACCAGCCAGTCAAGAATATAGATTTATGGCAAGAGCTGTATAAGGAAATAGGTAAGCACGCGGTTAATTGGCAATGGATTAAAGGGCACGGTGAGAATATGGGGAATATAGAGGCAGATAAGCTAGCGGTATATGGCAGGGATACTGCTGTAAAACTAGCGAATCTTAACAAGAATATGGGCACTGCAGCCTATGGCAATAGCAATTAATTTCGTCGCTTGTCATAAGCTTGCTAAGTCAGCATCCCATTAACTTGATGTTCCCATAGTTCTTTGAATTTGCCGCGAGGGAGTGACAGCAATTCAGCGAAGCTGCCATCTTCCGCAATGTTGCCGTTTTCTAGCACGATTATTCTGTCCAAATATTTTATGGTGGAAAGGCGGTGAGCTATAGCAATTACTGTGGCTTTATTGGTCTCCAGCATTATATTGATAGATTTCTGAATTTCTAGTTCGGTTTGGCTATCGAGCGAAGAAGTTGCTTCATCTAAAATTAAAATTGGAGCATTTTTAAGCATAGCGCGGGCAATTGCTATGCGCTGGCGTTGCCCTCCGCTTAGTTTTACGCCTCTTTCGCCTACTAGAGTATCGTATTTCTCAGGTAAAGTTTCGATGAATTCATGTATATTTGCTGCTTTGGCAGCGTTTTTTATTTCATCTGTACTTGCATTTTCTTTTGCATATCCAATATTTTCACCGATAGAGCGATGAAATAGCATAATATCCTGAGGGATTAAAGATATTTGAGTGCGCAAAGATTCAGCAGAAATGTCATAGATGCTTTGGTTGTCAATAATGATATCGCCATTTGTGGCTTTAAAATTTTTTAGCAGCAAAGATATTAATGTTGATTTTCCCGCCCCAGAATGACCAACTATTCCTATTTTTTGTCCTGCTTTTATGCTAAGCTTTAAGTCCTTTAATACATAATCATTATTTTCATAGCTAAAAGACAGATTCTTAAATTCAATCTCACCCCTAGAAACCTTTAGTTCGCCTGCGTCAGGCTTATCTATATCATCTTGTGGAATTTGCATAATGGAAAAAGCCGAGCGAAAGGCAGCGATATCCTGGAGAAAATCTTTGATCGACATTGTTGCATGCCAAGAGTTTTCAGTAAATAAAAAAGTAAGTGACATGATAAAAGCAATATCTCCAACAGAAATCTCGCCATTATTGCGCATATAGATGACATAACAAAATAGTGATATTAAAAATGCCCAATAAAATAGAGATAATATTATAGATATAATTAAATCATACCTATAAAACCTAATAGTTAATGGGTTATGTATACTTCTTCAACTTGAAGAGTTGGAAAAGTGGTT
>CAZMMN010000064.1:0-5729 GCA_964567405.1 uncultured Rickettsiaceae bacterium
TTATAATGCTTTTCAGTTTCATCAATTTTAGCCTGAGCTACTTCTTGGCGTCTTGCTAAATCATTTTTATGTTGATGTAAAGTTCCTCTTTTTTCATGCTCATGTTCTAGAACCTTATCAAGCTCTTTATTAATCTTATGTATCTCTTTTTCACAATGCTCATGTTCTGCTTGAGCAGTTTGTCTGGTAAGTTCAATATGTTTCCATTTCGCCTTTTCTTCTTCTATTTCTTCAGGGGTTTTTAGTAATTTTCTCTTTAGCTCTTCATTGATATCTTTACCAGACCTTATAGCTTCTAATGCTTCATCTAAGTTTTTATTTTCTTCTTTTTGTTTCTTTAAATAGCCTTCGTGAAAAGAATCAAACTTGCTATAGATTGTATCTATTCTCTTTTCTTCTGCGGTTTTAGCTCGTTCTCCTTGCTCTTTAGCTTCCTGCTTTTGATCCTCAATTCTATTCCTTATAATAGCTTTCTCAGTATCTTCTTGCTGCACTAAATCATCTCTAGCCTTTTTAATTAGCTCTTCTACTTTACGTGCAACCTCTAAAGGAAGACCCATAATATCAATAGCTGCTATTACTGTATCTAAAGCTGCAGTAGTCTTTTGGAGCTTAGCCTTTTCTACAGCTGCTGCTATATTAGCTGCAATTTGCTTTATAATATCTTGATCATTATTAGGCGGGTCAATCTTCATTTTAAGTAATTAACCATCTTTAAACTTAATTTTAAAGTAACAAGCTGATTTTTTAAAATCAAACCACTTTTTATAATTTTATTAATTTTTTATTGATGAATAGCATTATAATCACATTATTATTTATATAAACACTAGTTCTAGCAGTTCACTGGCTTTAGCTATGGTCTTAATAGTTAACTGTTGTTTAAGCTCATCTGGAATTTTAGCTAAATCTCGTTTGTTATCTTCAGGGATAATGACTGTCTTTATTCCTTCTCTAACTGCTGCTGATAGTTTTTCTTTAAGACCCCCAATAGGTAAAACTTTGCCTCTTAGAGTAATTTCTCCAGTCATGGCTATATCGTGTTTTACCTTTTTACCACTTAATATTGAGACCATAGCAGTATATATAGTTACGCCAGCTGAAGGACCATCCTTAGGGGTTGCTCCTGCAGGCAGATGAATATGCAAATCACATGTGTTGTAAGTTTCTTCTTTAATACCAAGTTCCTTCGAGTTAGATTTTAGGTGTGTATAAGCAGCTTCAACTGATTCTTTTAGCACTTCCCCCAGTTTGCCAGTAGCTTTTATCTTACCATCACCTGGGATTTTTTCAGCCTCAACCATAATAATAGCACCTCCCATGGCTGTATGAGCAAGACCTACTGCTACTCCAATCTCAGGTTCTTTATTTAGTTTTTTTATTTGATACTTTGGCATGCCAAAATATCCTTCAATAAGTTTTATCCCTAATGTTTGGGTTTTTCCTGTTATCTCGTTCAATAGATATTTTTGTATTAGTTCTCTAAGTATTTTTTCAATATCCCTTACTCCTGATTCTTTAGTGTAATATTTAATTAAATGCTTAATAATATTATCGGAGATTTTTAGCTGAACTGTGGTTAATTTAGCTTCTTTAAATAATTTAGTCAGTAGATGCTTTTTAACAATATGTAGTTTTTCTTGATCAGTATATCCACTTAACTCTATCACCTCCATTCTGTTAATTAATGGATATGAGACTTTGTCTAATGAGTTTGCGGTAGCTATAAACATCACTTTGGATAAATCAAAAGGAAAGTCAAAATAATCATCAGTAAATCTAAAGTTTTGTTGGGGGTCGAGCAATTGTAGTACAGCTCCTTCTATACCACTACCTCGGGACAAATCAACTTTATCTAACTCATCTAAAATCATTACAGGATTACAGGTACCAGCTTCTGTTATTAATGACAAAATTTTACCACAGGAAGCACTGCGGTAAAAATTCATGCAGCCTCTAATTAAAGAAGCATCATGAGCGCCTGCCAGAGAAAGACTTACGCATTTACGCTGCAAAGCATTAGCTATAGAATGAGCTATAGAAGTCTTGCCTACCCCAGGTGGACCAACTAAACATAATATCGGGGATTTAGCTGCAGTAGACCGAGCCATAAATACTAATGATTCGAGAATTCGGCTTTTTACCTCCTGCAGACCAAAATGCTCTTGCTCTAAAACTCCTCTTGCTTTAGTTAAGTTAATATCAATATCATCATATTTACCCCAAGGCAATTTGAGTAATTCTTGTAAATATTTTATATGATCAGCTTTTTCATTATTACTACTATTTAGTGATTTAATGATTTCAAGTTCTTTAATAGCATAAAGCTTTGCTGTTTCAGATAAAGGGGTGTTTTCTACCAAGAAATCTAGGTTATTTTCACTAACTAATCTCTGCATTGCTTCTAAAGCCATAAACTTATGTTTATGAGCCGGGGAATTATTAGGGTCTAATTCTAATGCTTTGTTATAGCACTTAATTGCTTCTTGATAATTTTTAAGACAGTAATATGTCCACCCCTTACCATGCCAAGAACAAGCATGTTTTGGATCTGTTTCTATTACAGATTGATACAGATTTAATGCTTCATTATACTTTTCTAAGTCATTCAATGCACAGGCTTTAAATGACAAGGCATTTATGTTTCTTGGATTAACACTAAGTATCTTATCATAAGCTTCTATTGATTCTTCTAGCTTATGCAATTTATGAAGACATACTGCTTGGTCTAATTGCCATCTTTCTTTTGCTGTATCTAACTCTGTTGCTTTGGTTAAGAACTTTATAGCCTCCTCTTTATTGTCTAACCCATAATAAGCAGTTCCTTTGTGATAAATGGCATATACATTTTGTGGGCTAAATTCTAATAACTGATCAGCACATTTAAGGGCTTCATCATATTTTTTTAGTTCATTTAAGATATTTGCTTTAAATATTAAAGCACTCTGACTATGGGTATTTGTGCTTAATATTTTATCTAACACCTGCACTATCTTTTGTTGTTCCTCTAGCTTATGACCGCAAAAGATTCTATCTAATTGCCAATCTTCATTTACTTCTCCTAGTTCCAGCGCTCGATCATAACACTTAATTGCTTCTTGGTAATTTTCTAAGCTATAGTGCAATGTTCCTAGGACAGCTGATATACACCCGAAACTCCCATAATTAGGATCTAACTTAATTAACCTATCAAGACACTCTATAGCCTCTTTACTTTTTCGCAATTCACTCAAACTTTTAGCTTTGTTAAATAATGCAGCTTTATTAGCTGAATCTAATTCCAGTAGTTTATCGTAACATTTAATAGCTTCTTCGTAATTTCCTAAATTAAAATAGGCTAACCCTTGGTAATCAAAGGCATTTTCCTGCGAAATTCCATTAGTACCAGTGCTTTCTAAGTTTAATTTTACCGCTTTATCAAAAAGTTCAATCGCTTCTTGATATTTTGTTAAACGTATGAGAACATATCCTTTAAATATGTAAATTTTAGCATCATTTGCATTTATATTGATTGCATTATCAAGCGAAGATATTGCTTTGTCATAGAGCTCTAAATTTGTTTGGATTTTAGCTACGCTAACCCATTCTTCAACTGTGGTATAGCTATTGATATTGATTGGAGGGTAGTAAATACTATTTGAGTTACTTTCATCAGGTACAGATGAGATATTAGCTAATCTGTCAGCTATATGTTTTTTAAGTCCTTTGTTTTCACCTTGAAGGCTTAATACTAATTTTTTTAACCTGTTGAATATATCCTCTTTATTAAAGACAGTGACAATAGAATTAGCAAAATTATCACTTAGTATCTCGTTTTCTAAGTAAAAGGCTAAGCTTGCAGCATAGTTTTCAATGGTAGTTATTTCTGGGGTAAAAACAGGAATAGCAACATTTCCTTTATATAGTTTCAATAATTTTACAATTTTATCAGTTAAAAGATTTAATTCCTGTTGTTCTTCTAAAGAGCATACTATCTCTTCAACATTTTCAACCTTTGCATAAAACATATCATCATAAGAAACTACATCGACAATCTTTACTCTTTTTTCTGGTGTTAAGCAAAATGTAGAATAATCGTCAGTAGTTACTTCAACACTATTAACAGTAGCTTGTAGAGCGTTTCTTAACATATCCTCAGTAGGGATATTATAGCAGTCTTGTACCAAAATAATAGTTTTCTTACCTTGATAATAGAGTTTAAGTAAGTGCTTGGCTAAGCTATATCTTTTCGCATCAATTAAGTAATGATCATAAGTGGTTAGAGAGAAAAAAGGAAGCAAATGATATCTAGGGAATATTGGATAATATTCAGCTGGTAACTGCTCCGATGCTCTTGCTTTGATCTTTAATGATTTATAATCAAAAGTCCTACTCTCATTAAGTACCTTATTTCTCTTTCTTAAGGTTATATATTCTATTAAAAAATTCTTTATAATTCTAAAGCGTTCTGCTAGGTTAGTAACTGTAAGTAAGGAATCACGTAGTACTAATGTATAAGGTGTAAAAAAAAGAA
Source organism: uncultured Rickettsiaceae bacterium (assembly GCA_964567405.1). Taxonomy (GTDB): domain Bacteria; phylum Pseudomonadota; class Alphaproteobacteria; order Rickettsiales; family Rickettsiaceae; genus CAZMMN01. The sequence goes on from CAZMMN010000064.1 coordinate 4,514, forward strand.
TTTCGCGAATAATACCCAAGCTTAATGACTGAATAAAATTACAATTCTCTGCTGCAATATCTAATTCCAGAAACTTTATCTTATCATCTTTCAATATAGAAAGTTCATATAGCAAGAAAAAACATTCTCTAACTAGCTGCATTAATTCATCTTGTGAGCTACTAATATAATATTGCTGCTCTTTAATCTCAGCATAAATGTTTTGGTTGAGGTAATGTATATTCGTTAAATATACTATACTTTCTGGATATGATTCCAAGATGACTTCTTCTACATTGCTTCTATTCCTGCTGAATACAGTGCTGATTTTACTTAAAACACCTAAAGTTGATAAATCTGAAACAAGATCATCTTGATCGAAAGAATGTATTAATATAGCATGTAGTTTTTGTCCTGCTTTATATTCCATACACTGTAAAACTTGTTGTTTCACTTGCTCGTCTAGCACTACTGATACTTTCATGTAATTTAAGGGTAGCAATGGATGGTACCAGTATTTACTAGAATATTTTTTTACATCTAACTTAATAACAGGCAGGATATTATTGTTAATAACCTTATCTTTTAGATCACTTGTCGTTAGCTGTTGCCGTCTTGGTAAATAATATTCAATAAGTTTTTGCCTGATAAACTCTAACCTTAATAAAGATGAGTTTTCCAATAATAATGCATAATTATCGATAGTAACCTTTGTCTTTATTTTTTCTGCAATCTCAAAAGCTAGGTTATAGCAATAATTACCCATCTTGGTGCAGCACAATAAATCAAGTAAAGCTGGATATGTAAAACTATCGGTCAATCTTTTTAAAGAAAAAATTACTTGATCTAATTTAGGTTCATCATCAGTAATTTCACTATCTTTATAACTTTTATAATGACCATAAGTGATGTCATTAATATGCTGTAGATCAAATATTTCCACTCGATCGATTATCTGCAGAGATAATACCAAGGTATCTTGATTCCTATTTTTACTTTTTTCTAGCTCCACAATTTTAGATAATAACCCTATATTCTTATTAGGCTTGTTATTTGATGGTTTATTGACAGTTAGAAGTATATTTTGTGGCTGATCCTCAGATGCCAACAGGTCACTAATATTCTTTCCCAGTACTACATGTTTTACTATACTCCCTAGTTTTCCTATTATTAATTTAGGGTTATTAAAAGATATGATAGTTAGCTTATTATTATCACTATTGTAATGTGTCACAAT
>CAZMMN010000065.1:0-5649 GCA_964567405.1 uncultured Rickettsiaceae bacterium
TACCTTAATTCAACTAAAATTAGTATAGCTTGCTAAAAGAGCATCCAATTGCCCATTCAAAAGCTCTGCCAAAATCAGTCTGCGTTAATTTTGTTGCTTCGGTCATTTTAGCCGCAAATCTTCTCTGATAGTCTTTGCTACCCAATATGCTAAATCAATCGGGACAGCATTGCCTATCATCTTATAAGCATTACGCATGTGAGTATAAATAAACTCATAATCGTCAGGGAATGTTTGAATTCTTGCACATTCACGAATTGTTAGGCGTCTATACTTGTTTTCCTGACCGTTGGCGAATTCTAGCAATTCTTGACCATTCACTTTCACCATCTTAGGAGCTTGTGGATGAAACGGTATATGCCTATCAGTAGCTAATATCGTATATGATTGCTCATCCCAACCCCGCACGCGATTGCGCGACATGAATATTGGCGAATATCCGCTATCTATAAGCTCATGGTTTTTAACTTTTTTAGTTGCGCCAATTTTTAATTTAGCTAAATCGCCAATTGCTTCACGCAAAGTAGTTTTAGTTTTAAGCGGCTCAGGGAACTTGAAAGTTTTATTTAGCGAGTGATGATAGCCAATTATAAATACGCGCTGTCTATCTTGGGGAACACCGTAATCACTTGCTTTTAGCAACTTCCAGCTAACAACATACCCCTCACTCTCAAATAGTTTGACTATTTGTTTGAACGCTCCCATATTGCGAGCATGAATTAAGCCCCCAACATTTTCAGCCACAAAAAATAGCGGCTTTGTACGCTTAATTACCCGTAAATATTCAAAGAATAATTCGCCTCTTGGGTCATCGATGCCGCGCCGCGCTCCTGCTTCTGACCATGATTGACAAGGCGGTCCGCCTATCACGCCAGTTACGGTTTCCGGTAAGTCGCTATCAGGAATGTCACGGATTGAACGTCCGTCAAATTTGGTTTTAGGAAAGTATTTTTGATAAGACGGGGCAATGGTTTTGTCATATTCATTCGCCCAAACAGTTTCAACCCCTGCTTTCTCAAAACCTATATCCATACCTCCTGCCCCAGCAAACAACGAAATAAGGGATAGCTGCTTTTTGTTGAATTCTTGAATAGGGGTAAGGTTTGCTTGGGGAGAACCATAGTTTAAAGCAACTTCAACTGGTCTTTCTAGATTATGGAGACTCATGCTGTGGCGCTAATAAAATTGATATGACGATCTATTGACTGCATTTTGCTGATGCTCTCATTTAATAATAAACCTTATCATTATCAAAAACATTTAGTAACATTATATGCCCTAGATTTATGGAGTAAAGTATATAACTCCAACAATTTGAGGGCTAATATAATTTGTAGCCCGCGATAAGTCTTAAGTGATGACCAACCAGCAGTAATATTTTAGTAACATTATATAATTTATTAAATTAACTTAATAAAGTTTTGCAAAAGTAAGTTGATTTAAAAAAGCTCCTCTATTACCTTTAAATTTATGAAATTGTGCTAGTGTAAATTAATCTAGCTTATCAGTAAAAGCGGTAAGATAACCATCACCGTATTTATTAGCGAACACTTTCATTTATCATTATAATCCAGACACGCCACATGACAATATTTGCTGAAAGCCATCATTTAAAGGAGAACGCGACGGAGCCAGATGATAATTCAGCAAGGCTAATAAATAGGCTGCTGCAATTAAATGCAACGATAGAGCCAAAAATAGATATTGAAAAAGTTAAGCAAGCAATTTATTACATCAAAAAATACCACGCCCACCAGCAACGTCATTCCGGCGAGCCCTATTATTACCATCCGCTAGAAGTAGCGTTACTTACTACGGACTATTTCCAAGATACAGAAACCATCATCGCCGCTTTGTTGCATGACATTGTTGAAGATAGTGAAGTCTCGTTAAAGCAAATAAAATTTATCTTTGGTGAAAAAGTAGCAAAGCTTGTTGATATAGTGACTAAAGTTACCCTGGATTATCAACTTTCTAAAGAAGAAACGCTGCATAAGCTTAGCGGATTATCAAACCACGACTGCAAAGCTATTACCGTCAAAATTCTCGACCGTTTACACAATATGCGTACTTTGGAGCATATTAAATCTAAGGAAAAACAAAAAAGAATAGCAGTTGAAACACTACAGTTTTATGTGCCTTTAGCTAAATATTTAAATATGACTAAGGTAGAATATGAACTAAATATTTTGACTCTTAAAGCATTAAACCTCTAGTTTATTTATTTCCTTTAAGCTTAACCCCGTAACTTTGGCAATATTATTAGCGCTTAATCCTATTTCCATTAATTTCTTGGCGATTTCAATTGCAGTTTCCTTACCTTTTTGGGATAAAACTATATCAAGTTTCTTGATTGTCTCTAATGACGCATTAGGCAAATCCTTTTTTTTAGGTCTTATTTCTTTCAATCTTATTGGAATAGTAAAGGAGCAAATCAACTCAGCCGGCTCCTGTAAGCTGATATCCACTTTGCCATAATGGGCAAGGATGATTTTGTGCATCTCACTGAAGATGAGACTTTCTTTAGTATAACTCTCTGCATTTAATAAATTATCAATATCAACTTGTTGTAGCTTAACGCCTTTAAATATTATAGATATTTTTAACGCATCTCTTTTAGCTTTTAGTGCATCAGTAAAATCAAGATCATACTCTAGTCTATCGTCGATAAATACTATTTGAATATTTTCATCATCAGTATTTGCTAAGCCATAATCTAAAAAAGCAGTAACTACTTTCTTTATAAGGCTCTCATCTATCTCTATTTCTTTGGTTTGAGTATGAAAAACCGTATCTATTTGTAGAGAGCGAGCGAAGTTAATTTTCTTATATTCATCTATTAGAGTAAATAAGAATAGTTCTAAGTTAACTTTAATAGGTTTGATTTGAATCTCATTCTTAACTTGCGAAATTATTACCTCTAGATATTCCGCGCCGTCTTTTAACCTTTTTGCTATCTGCAGCAAATCCTCTATTTTAGAACTCATTCCTTGATTTGCTGAATTGTCCACTCCGTTTTTAAACGTTTCTAGTTGTTGATATAACGACTTAAATGACTGGATACATTGTTCATCAAGTCGTTGAAAAAACTCTTCCTTATGTTGTGATGCTCTAAGTAAGTTGGTCTGATTGCTAATATTTTTTCGCTCCAAATGCTCCTGATAAGTTTCAGCTATTTCCTCTTGTTGTTGTTTTGGTTTTAAAAAAGCTATTAAAGCGCTGCTGAATAGAAGCAAAAGATAAATAATTTGAAATTGCGTATCCCGTAGGTCACTTGTTAGAGAGCTTGTCCCCATATGCCATTTAAAAAACTGTACTGATAAAAATGTACCACAAATAGCCATAAATAATGTTACTTGCCATCTGAGTAATATTCCAGTAATTAGCAGGTTAAGCATGAATATCATAAGCTGCAGTTGATTGAACTTACTAATAATGACCAGCATACTGCCAACACAAATTAGCAAATAAAATATTCCAAGGCTCCAAGCCGCCGCTATGAACTTTTCGTTTTTAAATGTTGGCGGCCAGATAGGATAAGTGAGAAACCCAGTAGATATTATTAGTACTGAATGATAGATAAAATTATATATGCCTTGGTAGTATACCCGCGTTTCCTCAGATATAGTATATAATGACGAATAGGTTGCAGCTATGACAAAAAAGCCAAAAAGACTGTAGGTAACTTCGTTTCTGGGTAAATTACTTTTACAAAACTCCAAAAGATTAAACTCTTTAATTAGCTGAATAGCTCGCTGAAACTTTCTTTTGCGCTCAAGTCGCATCGCAATTAGCGGGCTTGGATCTTTTATGCCAACCCAGCCCCCTTTTTGCTTCAACAAATAGTGACTGCCAATTAAGGTTAGGAAGTTTCCCAGCATAGCTGGGATAACGCTATCTATCCCTAAATCAAAAAGCTTAAAGATGATTATTACGATAAGACCGACCGACATACCCATTAAGACAGACTTGCTGCTGCTGCGAAATCCAAAAATTGCCAGTAATAAAGGGGTGGTTATGATAGGCATATAAGAGCCCCAAATCAGTAGAGTTATTTTTAATATGCTATGCGTATTAAATGCTAAGAAGAAAGCCAAGATACCAATACAAACAGCGGAAATGCGAGATAGCATCAGTTCCTTGTTATTTATTCTTATGCCTAGAGGGTTACATAAATCATTCGTGAATATTACCGCCGCAGAATTAATATAAGAATCGGCAGTTGACATAACAATTGCTATAATGCCTATCGCTATAAAACCTTTAAGACCCGTATAGCTATAAGTTTCTATTATATGCGTTAATAAATTATTAGGTTCTAAGTTTGGGTTTTCTGCTAGCAATAATATCCCAATCCAAGATATTATTATTGACACCCCAAAACATGCAAAAGATGCAATGATAAAAGACCTGGTAATCTGTAAGGTGTTTTTTGCCATTGTTATTCTTTGAAAAATAGCAGGCTCTAAGGTAGGAATTATAAAGAATAAAAATAATAATAAAGAGTTTAAGAATTTAGTATTACTGAAATCCACCACCTGCTTATAGTCAAATGCAGGCATTGCGCTAATTGTGGAGAAAACTTTATATGGATCACTTAAAGTTCCCCAAATTATCAAAGAGACAATAGGTATAACTGTAGCAAAGGTAAAAAATTGGATTATATCTGTGAAGGTTACCGCTTTTATCCCGCCAAATGAGGAATACGTAATTACTATAAGAGCGCTTACAAAGACAGCATAAAAGCTTGAAACATCAAAAAATAGCTTTAATATTGTAGCCGACACTTTAAACTGCACTGCAACAACTCCAATGCAGCTGGCTATTCCAATCATCGCACAAATGATTCTAACTTTTTTCCCATATAAATTACCCATAGTTTCAGCTATGGATAATTGCCCTAAGAATTCTACTAATCTTGGAGCTAGAAAATAGCCGATAACCGCTAAAACTAAGGAATCCCCAAGGGCGGGAATTATAAAATATAACCCTTGCTTATAAGTCTCAGTTATTGTTTGCGACAGGACTCCACCGCCAATCCAAGTAGCAGTTATAGTAGAAGCAATAGTACTTGTGGAAAATTTTTGGTTGCCTATTGCATATTCACGTATGCTGTTAACTTTTCTACTATAAAATAGCCCGACTATTAAGTTTACAGCTAAGAAAGTAACAAAAATTGTAACATCCCAATTCCAGTTAAAACCCATACCCATCTTACTTATAAGATTTTATTAAAATATAAAAACAATTGCTGCATTTGTCTCTTTGGAAAAATTTGAGAATTATATAGAAATTGCATAAAAACAGAAGTTAATGCTAAAAAGTTGTGTCAGATAATTCGTTAAATTCATAAATTATTATGTGTTATTATAATATGGATAAATCAACAATTTTAAGTCACTAAACTATATTTATTTTCCATTTTTCTAGCAATAAGACATATAAATCACACAATTAACTCTTATCATTAAGCTTGCTATTCTTAACCAGCTCCTCAATTTTTACTTTCTTTTGCCTTATTTTACGTTTGGTGGCGGGCAAAGAGGGGTTATGAGCGTTGCTGCTGCCTCGCTGTTGCTTTTGCTTAACGCTGGCTCCCTGCTGCCAATTTGCTTGCCGTTGCTGTAGCATGGTTTCAACTGCCGGATT
>CAZMMN010000066.1:0-5564 GCA_964567405.1 uncultured Rickettsiaceae bacterium
TTTACCATACTTCTTGACTTATTGTTAAATCACTAGTTTCGAAAGAAGTCTAATGCATTTTGGCATATTTAGCCCACAATAAGAATATTGTCGCAAAAAACGAATAATTATTTTACTGAATTAATACCATGAATTATCATCACTATATTACCCTAGAGGTTGTAAAGCCTACTTCAATAGAAATTACGGATGATAACTTGCATACTATAAGCGCTTTTATAAGTGAAATAAAAAGCAAGAGTAAAAAGCAAAATGTCGCTCTTGATATTGTGTTGATAGAAACAACCATTGATTATATAACGCATTACCATAGGAAGCAAATTCGGCATTCAGGAGAGCCATACTTTTATCACTTGCTTGAAGTAGCTAAAATAACTGCAGATTACCTACTTGATAATGATAGTATTATAGCTGCTTTATTACATGATGTGGTTGAAGATACTGAATCATTTTTAGAGCAAATAGAACTTATTTTTGGAAAAAAAGTTGCTAAGATAGTAGATGCTGTGTCTAAAATAACCTGTGATTATCAACTATCTAAAGAAGAAGTATTTTATAAAATTACTAATTTTTTAGATATAGAAAGAATTGCTACCACAATAAAGGTAATCGATCGCTTGCATAATATGCGCACCATACACTATATTAAGTCAATAGAAAAACAAAAGAGGATCGCTAGAGAAACCTTACAATTCTATATACCTCTCGCTAAATCCATAGGTTTATTAGAAATAGCCAGAGAGCTTAAAAATATTACAGTCCAGGTACTCAATCAAAACCCTTAGGAACAATTATATTATTAAATCCTTAATGAAAGAGTATAACTAGCTATAAGTTATTTAACTGCTTCAGTTCATCTAATGTGAGTTTTGTGGCTTTACTAATAGTATTTAGATCTACTCCTTCTTTTATAAGAGCTAAAGCAGTATCACGCATCGCTCTGTTATTCCTATCCGTTATAAGTAAGTCTACCATTTTTAGTTCTTCCGAATACTCATCTGGCAAATTCTTTTTTTTGGGTCTAATCTCTTTTAGCTTGATAGGAATAGTAATTGAATAGGTTACTTGTTCTAAGTTATCTAACGTAATATTGAATTTTCCATAATGAGCAATTATTACTTTATGTGCATCAGTAAAATGAATTTCGCTGATTTCACTAAAAGAGGGGTTTAGTAATTTATTGATTTCTTGGGCATTTAAAGTGGTATTATCAATAATAATTAGTATTTCTATAGCTTCTCTCTTAATCTTTAAAGAGTTATCCTCATCTTCAGCCTGATATTCAAGCATAGTTTCTTGAACTATAACCGATACTTTATCGCTATTTGAATTCTTTATGCCATGCACCAGACACGTCATAATTACATCTTGCATTAAAGCAGCATCTATCTCTACTTCTGGTGTTTTAGTTTTAAAAGTAGTAAATATACTGATATTATCATAGCCCTGAAATTTTTTGCATTTGTCAATGGCTTCATAAATAAACCCTTCTAAATTCACTTTAGCAGGAGTAATTTTAATAAAACTCTTTACTTGAAAAATGATTTTATCTAAGTACTCTGCTCCTGCTTTGAGTTTACTAATAATATTAATCACTTCTTGGGCTTTTCCAGGAAATGCTTCTTTAGTAGAGGTGTGCAATTCATGATCTAGAGCATTAATTTGAGCGTATATTGAATGAAAAACGCTCAAGCAATGTTTATCGAGTCTTTCAACGAACTCTTTCTTATATTGGGAAAGCTTAATTAATTCTAAGTGCTGGCTTTTATTCTCGTCATAGAGATAATTCTTTATTATTTCCGAGGTTTCTTGACTTTGTTGCTTAGGCTTAAGAAAGGCTATTAAAGCGCTGGCAACTAAAAGCAATAAATACATTATTTTAAACTGGAGCGTCCCAAAATCTACGTTAATATTTTCTACTCCTATAAACCATTTATAAAATTTTATTGCCGCAAATACGCTAATAGTCATCATCAAGATCACCATTTGCCATCTAAGCAATGTGGCTATTATTATGATATTAACCATTAGAATCATTAACTCAAACTGACCAAAATTACTAATCAGCATAAGCAATATTGGCGAAAATAATAATACATAGGGTACAGCTATGTTCCAAGCTATTATTATAAATTTCTCTTTTTTAAGCAGAGGTGGCCATATAGGATAAGTTAAGAATATGCTAGAATATATTAGTACTGTATCATTAATAAATCTTATTAATTCATAGTTTTGCTCTTGTATTTGTTTTGGCATAGAGTACATGGTTGAAAAAACAGAAATAATACAAAATAACCCAAAGAATGAATAAATATATTCTTCTTTAGGACTATTTTTTTTACAAAAGCTTATGATGTTGAACTCTTTAAGGGAGTTAATGAATTTATATATCTGTCTCTTTCTTTCAGTTCTAATCAGATTAACTGGTTCGGGACATTTGATGCCGACCCATCCTCCAGATTGTCTTAATAAATAATGAGAAGCAATTAAAAAAACCATGTTAAATCCCATCGATAAGGGGGGAATTATATCATCATTAATTTTTTCAAAGGTGCACCAAATAACGGTCAGGCTTCCAGCTGCCATGCCAATAAGTACAGAGGTTGCAGTACTGCGAAAACCCAGTATCGTTAGCAGCAAAGGTGCAGAAACTATTGGAGCGTAAAAGCTTAAGGTAAACAAAAGTAATTTAAGAACAGTAGAAGCCTTAAAAGCGACAAAGAATCCTAAGGAACCTATAATAAAAGAAAAAACACAAGCTAAAGTCAAATCATTAAGAAGATTTACTTTTTTTATGTTAAGAGGCTTTAAAATATCATGAGTAAATAAGACAGCGGCAGAATTTATGTAAGAATCAGCGGTTGACATAATAACAGCTAAAATTCCAACAGCAGTAAGACCCTTTAAGCCAACATAGCTGTAATTTGATATAATATAAGGAAGCAAATTATTAGGTTCTATGTTAGGATTGCTCGACAGCAAAAGTATCCCAACCCAACTTATTACCAAAAGTAAAATAAGGCATATTCCCCCGCCAATTATAAAAGCTCTTCTTCCTTGTATTATATTTTTTGCCATTATAATCCTTTGAAAAAACACTGGCTGGAAAGCTGGCACTAGAAAAAATATTAAAAGAAAAAGCGTGTTAATAAATCTAGGACTAGAGAAATCAAATACTTGCCTATAATCAAATATAGGGTTTTGTGTTAATGTACTAAACGCTAGATACGGATCATTTAAAGCGCCCCATATAGATAAAGAGATAATCGGAATAATAGTGCCAAAGGTAAAAAACTGTATTATATCAGTAAAAGTTACCGCCTTTATTCCCCCAAAAGCCGAATATACTGTTACAACAGCTGCGCATAATAAAGTTGCATAAAAACCAGAGATTCCAAAAAAAATCCCTAGTATCGACGCGCCTACTTTAAACTGTAAAGCGATTATCCCTATACAAAGAAATATGCCTGATGCAGCGGAAATGATTCTTACATACTTACCATATAGATTGCCCATAGCATCCGCTACCGAGATATCTCCTAAAAATTCTGCCATCCTAGGTATTAAAAAATAACCCATTAGTATTAGACATAAAGGTTCGCCTATAGCGGGGATAATAAAATATAGACCTTGCTTGTAAGTTTCGGTAATTGCTCCTGAGAAAAAACCACCTCCAATGCAGGTTGCAATGATTGTGGCTACTAGAGTTCCTGTTGAAAAACGCTTGTTACCTACTGCATACTCCCGCAAGGTAGTTTTACTATGCCCAAAATAAAGACCCACCGCTAAGTTAACAATAAGAAATGTAATGACTATAATAACATCAATATCAAATGACATAAAAACTCTTAGGTTAAATACCAAAACATCGTATCTCTATTTCTACCTTTAAGTATATATTTAGTATGAACTTAAGAGGCAATAAAAATATAGCTAAAATATAATACTAATATAAATTTAATAAGGATTATGGTTTTAAAAGTTACAGTTTTTAAAAAGATTAATTATCAAATAGCTGACACTTCTTCACTTCATGGGAATATGTTTTGTATGTTTTAGGGATTGTTGCTCGGTTTGCTGAATTTGCTGGGTTTGCTGCTGTGCGTTTAAGGCGTGCGTTGCTTGTTTTAGGTAGCGGATGGTTTGGCGAATGATTTTGTTATAGTCTTTTTGGGTGAAATTAAAAACGCCAGCGGTAAAATGTTCGCGCAGCATATGGATTGCAAGGGTTGCTCCGGTGGCGGCATCTTTGCTGAGCTGCTTCTCTGTGACTGGCAAATTGGCTGCGGCAGAAGCTTCCTGCAGCGTTTCTTGCAGTTGCTGTCTTATGTGAGGGGCTAATTGCTGCTCTAATATGGCAATTTTGCGCGCTAAAGCAAGGTCTTTATCGGTGATTTGCTTTGAACTAATGTTATAGCCTTGCCAGGCAGCATCAACTAATTGCTCGGCTACCGAGCGCTGCAGCTTTTTGCCGTATTTAGCTTGTGCAAGTTCTTGCAATTTAGGGTCAGCAAGGAGCCGTGCTATTTCCTCTTCTCTAGTTTGATAGGTTTGGAGAGAAACCCGGATAGATCTGCTAGCTAGCTCTGAAGAGTTTAGCTTCTGCTCTGGCTCCTGCGCTATATGCTGCTCCATGAGATAGGAGCTCATTTTGGCTATTCTGCTAGCATCTATTTGGCATTTAATCCTTTCGCTTACTGGCATAGTTATGCTGCCATGCTTATCATACCAAATGCCTTGCAGCGCATCATTAATGAACCTCGCATATTTTATCTCAAATAGACTGCGCATAACTAGGGCTTTGATTTGATTACCAGCAATTGTTCCTTGCTGATTTATTTTACTGAGCATGTGTTGATAAGTTTTTGCCAGCAACTTATTGCTATTGATTTGATAAGCTCCTGGCGCAGTAGCGTTAAGGCTATCTATAGCTTCTTTAATTTGGCTATGGAGCTTGTTGTTAGCTGCTAACGCTTGATTGTTAGTTTTAGTGATTTGGGCTCTCGCTATTTCAGTGGAATGGCTGTTAAGCAGAGTCTTTAATTCTCTGGAAACTAATGTTTCTTTATTTTTATGGTCGTGATTAATAGTAGAAGCGCTAGCTACTTGAATAATTTGCTTTGCTAAGCTCACCAGCTTTTGTTCAGTCCCGCTTGGTTTTATGAGCGTTAGCTTATCTAGCACTGCTTTGGCAGCTTTTTCTTCGGCTAGGTAATTATTTTCTGCTAATGGATGTGAGTTTTTGGCAATCAGCTCTAGGGAATCCTCATATTTTCTTAGTCTTTGCCCAATAGTCATAGTATTTTCTAGCGCTTCAACTCTAGCATTAGTAAGACCATACATCCTGCCAAAGCCTATGCCGCGGAGCCTTCCGAGTATTTTAGGGTTTTTGTAAACTGCGGTAGAAGCAAGTGCGCTGCCACGCTGCAATGCTAATTGCCGCCATTTTTCCATTATTGCAGCCGGCTTTTCTTGGTATATTCTTTGTAAATATTCAGGCATAAGCAAATTGCAGTAATTCTCAGCTTCCCTAATTTGCTTGCTTAAATTATGGCGAGAGCTTA
>CAZMMN010000067.1:0-5495 GCA_964567405.1 uncultured Rickettsiaceae bacterium
GTTTTTTATATCTTCCATGCTTCCTTGCGCAATTACGCGCCCGCCATGGATGCCTGCACTCGGTCCAATATCAATTATATGGTCTGCTTCATGCATTGTTTCTTCATCATGCTCAACAACTAATACGCTGTTTCCTAGATCACGTAGATCTTTTAAAGTAGATATTAGCTTACTATTATCACGCTGATGTAGTCCAATAGAAGGTTCATCTAAAACATATAATACTCCGCTTAAACCAGAACCAATCTGCGAAGCTAGCCTTATTCTTTGACTTTCCCCCCCCGAAAGCGTTCCCGATTCACGCGACAAGTTGAGGTACTCAAGCCCAACATTAATCAAAAATCTTAATCTTTCATTGATTTCTTTTAATATTCTTTCGGCAATTAACAGCTGACGATTATTCAGTTTGCTATTCAACTCTTCAAACCATCTTTGTGCTTGAGCAACATTCATATCCGCTACTTCTCCGATATTAAATTGATCAATTTTTACACATAATGATTCCATTTTTAGTCTATATCCTTTACACTGACTACATTTGTGTTCTGTTTGATATTTTGAGAGCTCTGTTCTAAGCCACGGCATGTCAGTTCTATTATACTTTATTACTAAGCTAGGTATTATTCCTCCAAAAGATTGGTCGGTAGTCTGTAAGTTAGAGTTATTATAGTATTGGAATTTTATTAGCTCTTCTCCTGAGCCATAGAATAATAATTGTTGAACTTGGGATGGAAGCTCTCGAAAAGGGGTATCAAGCGAAAATAGATAATGCTTTGCTAAAGTATTTAATACATTGCTAAATGTTTTTGATAATACTTTATCTTTCCAAGGCGCGATAGCTCCTTGTTGAATACTAAGACTATCATCCGGGACAATTAGAGCGGGATCAAAAAACATTTCTTTGCCAACTCCCCCACATTTTTGACAGGCGCCAAAGGGACTATTGAAGGAAAAAATACGCGGTTCAATTTCTTCAATTTGAAAATTAGATATAGGACAAGAGTATTTCTGCGAGAGAACAATTCTTTGTCCTTCAACAAGCTCGTTTACTTGACTATCCGTCGGTAAGTTTATAATTTCTAAATATACTATTCCCTCAGCTAAATTAAGTGCAACTTCTAAACTATCTGCCACCCTATTTCCTAAACTATCATCAACTACTATCCTATCAACTACTACCTCAATATTATGCTTTTTATTCTTATCTAATTTATCTATTCCTTCTATATCGTATAGCTCTCCATCTACTATTACTCGTTGAAAGCCTTGTTTTTGAGCATTTAATATCTCTCTTCTAAATTCACCTTTTTGTCCTCTTATAATAGGCGCTAAAATATATAGCTTAGTCTGCCAAGGTAAATTCTTAATGATATCCACCATCTCGGAAATGCTCTGACTCTTAATTGGCAATCCGGTAGCGGGGGAGTAAGGAATACCGATTCTTGCGTACAATAATCTCACATAGTCATAGATTTCTGTGACGGTACCTACCGTTGATCGTGGGTTCCTAAAAGTAGTTTTTTGCTCAATTGCTATAGCAGGCGATAAGCCGGTAATAGAATCAAAATTAGGTTTAGGCGTTAAATTCAAAAATTGTCTCGCATAGGCGGAGAGACTTTCTATATAACGACGCTGACCTTCTGCGTAAATAGTATCAAAAGCTAGCGAAGACTTGCCAGAACCACTTAGACCCGTGATAACTACTAGTTGATTTTTGGGAATATCAACATTAACATTTTGTAAATTATGTTCTTTTGCTCCGCGAACTTTTATATATTCTTGCATAATCGGTTGAGGTGAATTATTATTACGAAAAACCCTACTATTATAGGTTTTTTTAAGCTATTATAGCAATAACTATTTAACTCAAAAGGTAGTATCGATGGCAGGCAGTTTAAACAAAGTAACATTAATCGGTAATCTAGGGCGCGATCCAGAATTCAAGCAAACCAACGAAGGTAAAGAAATATGTACATTTACTATAGCTACTACTGAAACTTGGAAGGACCGGAATAGTGGAGAAAAGAAAGAAAAAACTGAATGGCATCGGATAGTAGTATTTAGCGAAGGACTAGTGAAAGTAATAAAAGATTATGTCAAGAAGGGCAGCAAATTATATATTGAAGGCAGCTTACAAACTAGAAAGTGGTTAGATAATTCTGGACAGGAAAAATATACTACTGAAATTATTTTGCAAAATTTTAATTCACAGCTCATATTGCTTGATTCTAGAAACCCTAATCCCACAACAAATGAGGCAAGCAGTAATAAAACTGCCAACGCACCTTTTGATCACAGTGAACTAGACGATGATATACCTTTTTAATTAAAACAAGATTTTATAAAATTTATTCAAAATTTATTATTAATTAATATATGAAAAGCTCATCCTTTTTTAGCCTTCTTTGTACTCTGCTTATTTCTTTTATGCTTTCCTCTTGTATTAAGACGGGCAGTGGGGGGATAAGGTCATTTGAAGCAAATTCTTTTGCAAAGAAGCATGGTTTCACTAAAAAATTAGTAAAAGGAGGAGATTTTTGGCTCACCACTTACCAACACATCACTGATAAAAACAAGCCATACGTATTTTATATTGAAAGTGATGGTTTTATAAACTTGAAGGATAGACCATTCCAAATTTCTACCAATCCTACTCCTCTTCACCCAATGCTCCTAAAACTTGCAGCGCGTGATGAACGACCAAATATAGTATATATAGCTCGCCCCTGTCAGTATACCGAACCAAATTTAAATCCCCAATGCGACCAATCATATTGGATGAATAAAAGAATGTCCGAGGAAGTAATATATTCTATTAATGATGCAATAGGAAAGATTAACAACAGTCAGAAATTTAGCTTAGTTGGCTACTCAGGGGGAGGAGGTATTGCAGTTTTGATTGCGGCAAGGAATAAAAATGTCAAAGATGTACTCACCATAGCAGCTAACTTGGATCATGTGGCTTTTAATAAATACCATAATGCGCGTCCTATGTTGGGTTCATTAAATCCCATTGATTTCGCCTCAAAAATTCGTGATCTCCCTCAGTTGCATGTATCAGGTGGCAGGGATGAAACAGTTCCACCATTTATTGGGGATAAATATATACAGGTTAGTAATTCACTTTGTGTGCATCAAACAATCATAGAAGAAGTTGGTCATTATAAAGGTTGGGAAAGGGTGTGGGAATATATCTTGACCTTACCTGTTAGCTGTTACAAAAACTAAAGATAGAACAAAAAAGTTTAGCAATACTATGACTTTTCTTTTAAGCAGCTTATCTAAGCCCTTGAAAATTGGAGAAGTTGTTCTAAACTATCCAGTTATATTAGCTCCTATGTCCGGGGTAACTGATTTGCCTTTTAGGAAGATAGTAAGGGAATTTGGCACTGGATTATTAGTATCAGAGATGGTTGCCAGTAGAGCCATGATCAATGAAACCAGGCAAGCTTTGCAGAAATCTTCTATTATTAGCGATGATAATGTTGGCTCATGCGTGCAACTAGCTGGATGCGAGCCTGAAATAATAGCAGAAGCAGCTAAAATGAATGAAGATATGGGCGCTAAGATTATTGATTTGAATTTTGGTTGCCCTGCCAAAAAAGTAACTGGCGGCTACTCTGGTTCTGCTCTTATGCGTGACGAAAAACTTGCCAGTGAAATTTTCCACTGTACTGTAAAAGCCGTCAAAATCCCAGTTACTTTAAAAATGCGCACTGGTTGGGATGATAGCAGCAGAAATGCACCTAGATTGGCAAAAATAGCAGAGGAGGCGGGTATTAAAATGATTACCGTCCATGGCAGAACGAGAAATCAGTTTTATAGCGGTAAGGCTGATTGGCGTTTTATTGAGCAGGTTAAAAATAACGTTAGTGTTCCGGTAATTGCTAACGGGGATATAATTTCTTTGGAAACTGCAATAGAATGCCTTAGCCAATCTCAGGCAGATGGAATTATGATAGGTAGAGCAGCATATGGACGCCCGTGGTTCATTCACCAAGTAGGACACTACCTTATAACAGGAGAAAAGTTACCACCTCCTTCGCTAGAAAAGCAATTAACAATAATATTAAATCACTACGACTTAATGCTTTCTCATTATGGGGTAGAATCAGGAGTAAAAATTGCAAGAAAGCATATAGGTTGGTACAGCAACAGCTTACCCGATTCTGCTAATTTCAGACATTTAATCAATTCTTTAGCTAGTTACTCAGAAGTAAAGAAAGCAATCATAGAGTTCTACAACAAAGTTAATTATAACTAAGCTAGTTGGCTGTTATATATTTTGCATAGGCTTTATGTAAAATATAGGCAGAGATAGATAATATCAGCGAATATTCAATTTTAAATAATACTTCCTTATAAAAAATTAGCATAACCTTATGGAGGGGGAATTGATTGATAAAGAACATAGCCATAACTAAACCATCAGTAACAGCATAGGCTATTAAGCTAACAAAAACTCTTGCATAAAAATTGTTATAAATACCGCTAATTTTTTTAAGAGCTAACAAAAAATGTATACCAACATAAGCGGAAGTTAGTGTTGCTATTAGTGATGCCGGAATCAAGCCATGAATAAGCCTACCGCCAATATAATAATTATAATTTAGCATTAAAACAAAACTGGTAATTACACTTAAAATAATACTTTGAATAGCCTTTTCTTTGCCAAATATTTCCGTTGTTATATTAATGGTAAATGCTAAAATAGTGAATATTATTGAGCATTCAGATATTTTATTAAATAGATTTAATGTGTAGGTAAGAATCCCTGTGACTATAGTTAATAGAAAGTATAATCTGGCGTGTGCATAGCTCATATATTTCCTCAGCAATTAATCACTTATTAAGCTACTTTACATATTAATTTATGACTTAAAGATAATCAACTTATTTATTTGCTCATTCATTTATAGTTAAGTGAGTTTGCTAAGCTTATGCTTGACTGGCTAAAATTAATTAGCTAGATTAGAATAGATAATGTTTTGCACTCAACAAAATAAGCTGATGAAAAAGCTAGGTATGAAGAAAAAAATTGAATTATCTTGGAATTTTTTATATAAAATTACGGAAGCAGTGATGAATAAATTTTCTAAAGAAGATAAAGAAGCAGTCTTGCAGCTTGGCAGTATGTTATATAATAATGGGATGAAATACGAGCACGTGGTGGATCTGGCTATTCCAGCTAAGCAAGTAAGATCAAAAGCTACGGAGTTAGAGGCGCAAAAGGAAGAAATAAAGCAAAGAGGCGTTTAGGCATAAATAAATTTGGTACAATTTATGCTAGATGTAATTTAAACAAGAAAATTTTTAGGGTTAAGCATGGCAGAATTATCAGTAGATACAGTTACTTCCACTAAACTTACCGATAGTGGTATAAAAAATCCTGGTAAAATGCCAGGAGGTAATTTTGCTTCCTTATTACAAGCACCAAATCCTGTCAAAAGTAAAGAGCAATCAGGCGGTAATAATGATAACCCAAAATTGCATCA
>CAZMMN010000068.1:0-2498 GCA_964567405.1 uncultured Rickettsiaceae bacterium
TTCCATCACCAATCGAACCTGTTGAAGCCGCCTTAACAATGACATCGACAACAGGAACAGTTCCAGGAGTTAAGCTTATGGAATTAGCATAAATAACCACACCTAATTCTGTATCTTGTAAGGAGATAATTGGTTGGATTGATGGATATATAGCAATATTGCGGCTCCAAGCTATTTTAGAGACACAGATTGATGAGTTGATTATTTCCTTTATTAGCCAGAGCACATATTTTATAAATTTAAAGGAATCGAAACAAAATTCTTTAGGTATTAAAGCCAATTTACTAGCAAAACAAAAAATTATCATTGGCACCAGAACCATAAAAACCATATGAATAATATCAAATTTCATCCCGGTAAGCCCAAGCCAAATAACAAAGAATGATAATAATGATATAAATTTTTTAGTGTCCACCCTGCTTATCTCCATTATTTTCAACTATAGATGTAAATGGCAATAATATAGTGCTTAAACAAAACATTAATGCTATGATAATAAATACATTATTAATTGCAATAATAAACGCTTCCTGATTTACTGTTTGATCTAGCAATGCATAGGCTGCTAGTTCTGGATTATTAACCTTGCCAGATAGAATTTCTGTAAATAATCCTAGCCTTTCTTGCACGATGGAAGATGTCAGAGACATATTTTCTTTCATGCCTTGAGCAAATGTTTTAGATTTTGCAATAATAAGGCTATTAATAAAAGCAAGACCTATAGCTCCCCCGAGGTTACGCGTTAAGTTATATAGACCACTAGCATTCTGCACTTGGTCTTTTAGCATAGTGCCAAGAGCCAAATCATTTATCGGCATAAAGCAGAACATTAACGCTATGCCCCTTACCATCTGTGGTAAAAACAGCTCCCAAAACTGCGACTGGGCGGTTAGGAAACTATTTAAATAACAGCCAAACCCAAATGTTAAATATCCAATAGCTAGCATAATTCTTTTATCCAAGCCAGAGTCGAACAGTTTTGCCGCAAGAGGGGCAGAGCATAATTGAAACGAACCGGTTACAATCATCGTTATACCTATTTGCAGAGTATTAAAACCAGCTACTGAAAATAAAAACAAAGGCAAAAGATAGACTGCTCCATAAAGACCAATACCAAGGACAAAGGAATATATACAACCAAAGGAGAAATTTCTATTTTTGAAGGCGCTAAGGTCTATTACTGGGCTAGAAAAAGTAAGCTCCCTAATAATGAGGCAAATAAAGCTGACAAATACCAATATGGATAAAGTTAGAATATGGGCATCATCAAACCAATCTTTCTTATTTCCCTCCTCTAAAACATATTGTAAACAACCAAGAGTTACAATCATTAGAGTAATTCCCCAAAAATCAAGATTAGAAAGCAATTTAGGATTTGGTTTGTCAAAATCTACATACATAAATACCGTGGTACAGACAAATATTCCTGGAATCACATTAAGTAAAAACATAAAATGCCAAGATATGTTTTCTGTTATGTATCCGCCAAGAGTTGGTCCAAGAGTGGGCGCAAGGGTGACTACAAGACCAATAATCATACTGACTTTAGTGCGCATTTCTTTGGGAAAAATGATAAATACCGCCCCAAAAGCAGTCGGAATAAGAGCACCCCCGAAGAGTCCTTGCAAGGCTCTGAAGATAATCATAGACTCAATGTTCCAAGCGAATGCGCACATGATGCTCATGATAGTAAATCCAAGCGCTGCACTGAAATATAAAATCCTTGTCGATAATAATTTTGCCAGAAAGCCAGTCACCGGAATGATTATAACTTCAGCTATTAAATAAGATGTTTGTATCCAAGATAGCTCATCTCCAGAGGCAGATAATCCAGCTGCAATCACAGAAAGAGAGCTAGCTACTATCTGTATGTCTAAGATAGCCATGAACATTCCAACTATCATAGCAAAAAATGCTAGTACTTGCCTTGGCTGTATTTTTGTTTCAACAGAAAAACTTTCCACGCTAAATAATTTATCATTACTATAATGTTATTTTTATAGTATTATTTTAAGCTTCTAGCAAATTGTTTTGCTTATTTTTTAATGATGTTTTTACAATATACTTGCAGCTGATGAAAATTATAAGTATAATATGCTGTGAAATCATGCTCTAAAAATGCCGTAAGTTTATTTTTCTTAAAGTATAGTCCGGTTTAAATGGCATGATTATTGCTTAGTCATAACTAGCTTTAAGCATAGTAGTTCTTACGAAGATTTAAGAATTGCTTTTGTAAGTTGTTAAATTATTAAAAAATAGAGATATATATTATGAGCGGTATCACCCTTAGAAATCCAGTTGCAAATTCAATTCCCACCGCTATTACCGTTGGTAGAAGGGCTGTGGATGCTAGTAGCCTGAGTTTAAGCACTGGTAGAAAAGTTAATAATGATGTTGCTAGTTCATCTTTAGGCAATAATCTTGACGACAGAGCTAAGGTTCTTGATAAGATTTATGGCAGTGTTGGTTATGGTAGTAATGTTGTCAAAACTGTTCAG
>CAZMMN010000068.1:2508-5492 GCA_964567405.1 uncultured Rickettsiaceae bacterium
GGTGTCATTAATTCAGTTGATAGTTCTAAAGTCGCTACCAGAACTTTAGACGCCATTTTTCAGTCAAAATTTAAACAAATAGGAAAACAAGTACAATCTACTGAATTTGATGGTAGAAAATTACTGACAGGAGAACTTGGTTCTGATGCAGCAGTTAAGTCCAAATACACCACCAAAGCCGTTGATGTAAGATATATAGGTGCTGGTGCTGGCACCCTGTTTGAGGGTGCGGGAGCAAAAGCTCTAAAAGTGATTAATGTTGCCAATGTTATCAATCTTGCGCCGGGAGATGAAATAATGCTCAACGGCGTGGTTTTTAAAATGGTAAAAAATCAAGATTTAGTCACTGGGGAAGGTGATATACCAATAGGTGCTACTCCAGAACTAACAGTTGGATCTATCGTTACTGCAATTAGAAGCCATTCCTCGGAAGCTCTTCGGGGGTATAATTTAACAGCTCGTAACTCTCAGGTGATGATTGCTCAGCGATCAGCTTCTACTGTTGATATACCTTTAAGGATTAAATCCCCAGCTGGTGGTATGGTTAATGCTTCAGCCCCTTCTACCTATTCTTTTGAGCTTTGGGAGAAAGCATCAGTTGGCGATTCTGTAAATGTTGCGAATGAGAATTTTGTTTATGCAGCTGGAGGCGCTGGCCCTGTGACCCCTCATACTACTTATGTAGATCCTGGTGCTACTTATGCAGATAGTGTAAGAAATTTGCGTGCTGCGATGTTAGCTAATCCGGAGATTAAAGAATTGATGAATCAAAAATTGATAAATTCCATAGAGTCGAACAGTTATGGTCTATTGTCGGTACAGAGTAAATTAAGTAAGGAGATTTTAGGTTTTACAACGGATTTTAGTAGAACGATAGTCGCGATGCGGCTACAGAAGGTGACTGAGACAGCGAATAATATAAATAGCATTGCTAATCCTGGTGGAGCAAGAGTTGTAGACCCATTAGTGATTGCAGCAGCGAGAACCGCAATAACCAACTCAGCTCCATCTTCGAGTAAAGCAACGATACAAGCAGAGGTTCAGACGGCGATTGAAACGGCGGGGGGCTATGTTGATCCTGATGATAGTCAGATATCACTAAATGTAACGCGGAAAGATCCGATTAACACAATATCTGGTGCAACAACTTACTCTCGGAGTCTGACTATTAATGTAGTTCCTGCAGTTAATGATACTGTAGTACTTGGTGGTGTTAAATTTAGGTTTAATCCTGATACTGCTCTTGCTGCGGATGAAGTAGCAGTAACCATCGGTGCTATTGGTTCATCCATGACGAACGTATATAGAGCAATTCTGAGTCACCCTACAACTGAAGCGTTAATTAGGGATAACAAACTTTCTGTTATTACAGATAACTTAGGTACACTAACTATAAAGTCTGATGATGACTTGGGACTGGCTGCAACTGGTTCCATACTACCTGCGCCTGGAGGGACTATTCTGAAACCGATTCCTCTTTCCGATGCGGACGTATTTGCAATAAAGCCAGCTATTAATGTCAGTAAAATTAGGAATATAGAAGGTTTTATTGGTATGCCTTCTGCTAATTTTAAAGTTATTGCACAAGCATCTTCGATTGGCGGTAATGGTGCTGCTGGAAAATTATATAACCAAATAACAGGTGGTTTGCCACTACCAACTCCTTCTGCAGATGGTGATAATATGGTTGTTTTACAAGCTGATATCGCTGGTAGAGCTTTTCAATCAGTTATCTGGCAAGCACCGGGTACTACCCTGGATAATAAGGAGATAATATTTACAGAAAGCTTTACTGGTGAAACATTTAGTGTAAATACTAAAGCTCTTGGTGCAGATATTAGTACTATAGAGAACGCTAATAGAACCTTAGTAAAACCTTTAGCAACACTTTTTTCTTCAACTGAGTTTTCGCAAATTAGGGATTTAGCGATTGATGTATCAGGAGAGAAGATTATAGATGGTGACGGCCGGGTTATTGGTAATGTTGAAGGAATGACAGTTTCTTTAGATTCAACAAATTTTTCTAATAAGCAATTTGAAGATTTTACAGTAATTTCTGATCCTTCTGGTAGTGGAGAGGTAATATTCAAGGCTATAATCAGTGGTAAGGAACTTATCACAAAGCTAAAAGTTGATGAGTTAAAAGAAGGCGCAATTTTAAAGCTTAATAATGAAGAAACTGGTGATGTGTTAGTGATTAATATTGGCAAAGGTGGGCTTGACTCTTTATCTGAGCCAAAAAATTATGACTATATCGCAGCTGCAATTAAGAAATCTTTGATGAGTATAGGTAGTGGCCTTGATGTTAGAGTCGGCTTTAATGCTGATGATGTATCAAAGGTTAAAATTTTGGATATTAGCCCTACTAAATTATACCTCAATAATGAAGGTGAATATATCTCGAAGCTTGATTTATTAACCACAGCAAATGTTGGGGTAGCAAGACAAGTAATAACAAATGCTCTTGAGTTGGTGCGTACTGCCCAGGCAAGTACCCAAGGTCAAGGGGAAATGGTAAGCGGATCTGCAAAATTACTTAAGTCTACATTAGGTATTACTAAGGATGCATCAGACCGATATTTGGATACAGATTTAGTAGAGGCAGCTTCTACCTTTGCTGCAGCTCTTAAGAGCTTGCTAGCTGGAACAGCTACTTACCAGTCTGGGGAAAGGGTTGCAGCTGCTGGCCTTGAAATTATTAAAACGACTGCTGTTGCAAATTAAAGCGGTGGCGGCTGAACTTAATTTATAGCAACCATTTTGACCCGAGGCTTGTGCGTCGCATGCTGGCCCTATCGTCATTACGCGACTGCAGAGGTCTTGTTGCATGGATCGCCAAAGCCAGTGTACAAGCGTCATTGCGAGCGACCATAGGGAGCGTGGCAATCCAGTACTTATGCTATAAAACGGCTTAACTCTGCGGTTTTATTTTTTCTGGATTGTATCTTGAAAAAAGAAGTAAGAAGAGTCAGAGTAAAAAATAA
>CAZMMN010000069.1:0-5414 GCA_964567405.1 uncultured Rickettsiaceae bacterium
CCTAAAAATGACATTATTCATCATTAAAGCTATTTAATTCTATAGCAGCTTCTTCAAGCACTTTAATCTGATCACGGATTTTAGCTGCTCGCTCAAACTCTAAGTCACTGGCAAGAAGGCGCATTTCTTTTTTTAGCTTCTCCAAGTGGGATTTTAGTTTTGCGGGATCTTGCAACAAGTACGGAGATTGCTCAGGAGCAACCATCATATTTACTTTTTCTAATTCCATTAAAGCATGAATTTTTTTATCTATTGTTTTAGGAATGATTGCATGTTGCTTGTTGTACTCCATTTGAATAGATCTTCTTCTCATAGTCTCGCTAACTGCTTTATTGATGGAGTTAGTTATATGATCTGCATACAATATGACTCTTCCTTCACTATTGCGCGCGGCTCGCCCTATAGTCTGGATTAACGATACTTCTGACCTTAAAAAACCCTCTTTATCAGCATCAAGGATTGCTACTAAGCCGCACTCTGGAATATCAAGCCCTTCTCTTAATAAGTTTATGCCTACTATAATGTCAATACTGCCTTTTCTCAGTTCGCGGATAATTTCAATTCGTTCTAAAGTATGGATTTCTGAATGTAAATATGAGACCTTATAACCTAACTCCTGCATATAGTTAGTTAAATCTTCAGACATTTTTTTAGTAAGAGTAGTAACTAACACTCTCATGGACTTGCTAATAGTATAATTAACTTCGCGCAGCAAATCTTCCACTTGATTAGCAGCAGGTCTGATTATGCATTCAGGATCAAGTAGACCTGTTGGTCTGATTATTTGCTCTACTATAACTCCGTTTGTTTCTTGAAGCTCGAAAGCTGAGGGAGTAGCTGATACAAAAATAGTTTGTGGTCTTAGAGCTTGCCATTCCTCAAATTTTAACGGTCTATTATCTAAGGCGGAAGGTAGACGAAATCCGTATTCAACTAACACCTCTTTCCTAGCTCTGTCGCCGTTATACATTGCCCTCACTTGTGGTACAGTTACGTGACTTTCATCCACAAATAGCAACCCATCTTTTGGCAAATACTCAAAAAGCGTGGGTGGCGGTTCGCCTTTTGATTTGCCAGTAAAGAACCTAGAATAGTTTTCAATCCCCTTGCAAGTTCCGGTTTCCAGAATCATTTCCAGATCGTACTGGGTTCTTTGATTTAATCTTTGCGCTTCTACTAGCTTACCCATGTCTTTTAAGTATTTAAGCCTTTCTTGCAACTCTTCTGCAATTTGAGAAATTGCTAGCTTTATAGTTTCTTTAGAGGTAACAAAATGAGAATTGGCATAAATGACTGCAGTATCTAATTTTACTAGTTTTTTGCCTGTTAGTGGGTCAAACTCATATATATCTTCAAGTTCACTACCAAAGAAAGACAAGCGCCAGGCTTTATCTGAATAATGGGCAGGAAATATATCAACACTGTCTCCTCTAACTCTAAAACTGCCTCTTTCAAAGCTTATGTCATTGCGCTCATATTGCAGGTTTACTAAGTCATTAAGCAGCTTTTCGCGAGGATAATGCTGCTCTTTATTTAAAGTAAGGGTCATCTGATAATAAAGCTCAGGCGAACCTAGACCGTAAATGCAAGATACTGATGAAACAACTATAACATCCCTTCGTTCAAGAAGAGAACGAGTAGCGGAGTGTCTAAGCAAATCTATTTGCTCGTTGATGGAAGCGTCTTTCTCTATATATGTGTCAGTCTTCAATACATAAGCCTCAGGTTGATAATAATCGTAGTAAGAAACAAAATACTCAACAGCATTATGGGGAAACAACTCTTTCATTTCCGAGTAAATTTGCGCCGCAAGAGTTTTATTATGAGCCATGATAATAGTTGGTCTATTTACTCTGGCGATAATATTTGCCATCGTAAAAGTTTTGCCAGACCCAGTAATGCCAAGCAACATCTGAGAAGAATCCCCCATATTGAGACCTTTTACAATCTCTTCAATGGCTTTGGGTTGGTCTCCCGCGGGTTTATAAGTAGATTCAATAAGAAACTTTGTCATGTTTAGTAAAAGGTCTTAATCTTAAATACTAGTAAAAGCCGCTTTACCAGCCTTTGTGTGTGACCGGATGAGAAATATATTATAACTACTATTTAACCAGCGCAAGATCAAGTACTTGATCAATAGTTTTTACCGGAAGAATTTCCAGGGCGCTTTTTATTTCAGTAGGAATCTCTTTCAAGTCTTTTATATTATCTTCTGGGATAAGCACTGTTTTAATGCCTCCACGGCTAGCAGCCAATAATTTCTCTTTTAAGCCTCCAATAGGTAATACCTTGCCACGTAATGTTATTTCCCCCGTCATCGCTACAGCACTTTTTACGGGTCTTTTAGTCATTAAAGAAACAATCGTAGTAAATATTGCTGTTCCGGCGGATGGACCATCTTTAGGAATAGCGCCTTCTGGAACATGGACATGCACATCGAGGTCTTTATAATCATTATAATCTAGCCCCAGCCTACTAGCTCTGGCACGAAAACAGCTATAAGCAGCCTGCGCTGATTCTTTCATTACTTCCCCGAGTTTGCCAGTAGTCTTAATATCCCCTTTACCAGGAAAGCACAGTGCTTCAATAGTTAATAAATCCCCACCTACTTCGGTATAAGCCAGCCCCGTAGTACTGCCTATCTGGTTTTCCGTATCCGCTAGTCCAAACCTATATTTTCGTACACCTAAATATTCTTCAACATCGTCGCACTTTATAGATATGCTTTTAATATTTTTATTACTTAATATCCTTTTTAAGGCTTTTCGTGTTAATGTTGCTATCTCTCTTTCTAGCGACCTTACCCCGGATTCTCTTGTGTAGTAACGAATTAATTCTAAAATTACCTCCTCATCAATAGTAATTTCATCTTTATTGATAGCATGCATTTTAAATTGCTTAGGTATTAGATAATTCTTGGCAATCTGGATCTTTTCTTGCTCTACATATCCCGAGATGTTAATTATCTCCATCCTATCTAATAAGGCTCTTGGCAAGTTACTATAAGAATTAGCCGTAGCAATAAATATCACTTGGGATATATCGTATTCTACTTCTAAGTAATGATCAACAAAATGAGCGTTTTGTTCAGGATCTAACACTTCAAGCAAGGCGGAGGCTGGATCTCCTCGGAAATCTGCTCCCATTTTATCGATTTCATCTAATAATATGATAGGATTATTTTTTTTAGCTTTTTTAATAAGAGTTACTATTTTACCTGGCATCGAGCCTAGGTAAGTTTTTCTATGCCCTCTAATCTCTGCTTCATCCCTAACCCCACCCAAAGCAAATTTACTGTATTGTCTATTTAAAGACTCAGCAATTGATTTAACCAATGAGGTCTTACCAACGCCGGGAGGTCCTATAAAGCACAGGATTGGACCCTTAACTTTTTTAGAACGCTGTAATACCGATAAATACTCAATGATACGCTCTTTTACTTTTTCCAGACCATAATGATCATGAGCTAAAATCTCTTCGGCTCTTTTAATGTTAATTTTCTCTTTATCTACCATTCCCCAAGGCATGCCGAGCAATGTATCTAAGTAATTACGAACCACTGAAGATTCAGCTGACATTTGATTCATAAATTTCAGCTTTTTTAACTCGCTTTCAGCTTTTTCTTTTGCTTCAGGCGATAATTTTAGCGTCTTAATCTTTTTTTCAATGTCGTAAAAATCAGATTTATCCTCACCGCCGCTTAACTCTTTTTGAATAGCTTTCATCTGTTCATTTAAGTAGTAATCGCGTTGCGTTTTTTCAATTTGCTTTTTAACGCGTTGCTGCAGTGTATTTTCAGTATTTAGATTAGTAATCTCTACTACCAATGCCTGAATAACTAAGTTGGTGCGGTTAATGGAGTCTACTTCCTCTAAAATTTCTTGCTTAGCTGCTAAAGAAGCATTTAGGTGAGAGGCTATAATGTTGGCAATGTATAAAGGATTTTTTTGTTCTGCCAGTATTGTTAGTATGTCTTGATCAGATTTTTTACTGATGTTCAAGTACTCATTAAATAGTTTAATCAAGCTTCTGGTTAATTTATGCAAGACCGGTAGATTATCTATTTCATTATCCAGTAATACTTCATAGCTCGCAGATAACGTTTCTTTATCCTCAACTTTTAGCAGCTTAACTCGGGTTATTGCTTCAACTAGGATTTTAGCATTGTTATTAGGCAGTTTAATTACTTGCAGAATTTTAGCAATTACTCCTATTTGATATAAATCAGTTGCTTTAGGCTCCTCTTCTACTTGTTGTTTTTGAGTAACCAGCAGTATATCTTGTCCTTCCCCAATACTCTTTGCTGCACTCAATGCTTTTATAGATTTTTCTCTCCCAACAAATATTGGCGCCACAATTCCTGGGAATATGACTGTATCCCTTAATGCTAACAATGGTAGCGTTTGTTTATCTAACATTCAAAAAACCTAATTTGAATAATAATAAATATTTTTAAATCTTCTAGCTATATAAGGCGTTTAAAATTTATTTCAAGACATTAACCTAATAACTCTTAAAATACCAGTAGTTATAATATTTTATGAGATATATTTTTAATTTCCTGCCATTCTAAGCAAGTCGCTAATCTTATTATTCTGTTGCATTTGCGCAATCATTAAAGCTGTATTGCTATCTAAATTGATGGCATATAGATTAATGCCTCGCATAATTAAAAGCTTTGCTGCTGAATATCTATCTAAATTAGCTGCTAGGTGAAGAAGAGTAAAATATTCCTGATTTCTAGACTGCAATATTGGATAATAGTCAATTAACGCTCGGAGCACCAATAAATTATCTTTTTTCACTGCTTCAAATGCTTCCTCCACTATAAGTGGTTTATCATAATTTAGACTGCTAGCATTTTCCTCGCAATTTATTATAAATTGCTCAATTCTTGCGCTTTTTGCTAAATTATATAGTTTTTCTTCGTTATTTTTAAATAACTTAATATAAGAGTGCATATCCATTTGGTCAAATCTGGCTTGTTCGACCAATTGACCAAGTACTACCTCATCATTAGGGAGAAGCAGCATTTTTACCTCAGCATCAATAAATTTAAGATGATTAGCATCCAGCACTTTAGTCCTTTTTTTGCCTAGATTTGCTGATAACTGCTTGTTAGCCAGCGATTCTTGCTGTTGTTTTGGTTGACTAGGAGCAGGGATAGAATTCTGGGACGAGCGTGAGGAAGTTTCCAAAGAAGCAGAGTCTATTGAAGAAGGAGTAGGAGACAAAACAGAGGAAAAAGAAATAGTAGATGCGGTTGATGGTTTTTTAATAAAAATAGAAAAAGGATCAGGCGAGAAGACAGCAAGCTCCTGTAGTTCCGTATTATTATAGCTTAATAAGTTTATGGGCAAAATAATATCTTGGGTCTTTGACTCATCTATACGAAGAAAAATAGATTGAGATTG
>CAZMMN010000070.1:0-3588 GCA_964567405.1 uncultured Rickettsiaceae bacterium
GACGCTAATTAGTTATTTTACGGTCATTATATAATATATAAAAAAATAGGGTAGTGATATCTGTTCTCACATAGCACCAATTGTTCTATAATATATATTATGGAATATGAAAGCTACGCTAACAATCTTCTAGTAGCTAAATTGCTCTTTAATTATTCGGTCTTCTAGACTATGGTTTGGGTCGAACATTAGTTTGATAGCTGATGATTTATCATGTAGCAAGCGTACATTAATGTATTTCACCTCGCTAAACTCATGAAAATCTGCCACCGCATTTACTGGTCGTTTAGCCCCTTCTAGGACAGTCAGTCTTATTGCTGCCGAAAAAGGCAACAATGCTCCATGCCAGCGGCGCGGACGGAATGGACAAATAGGTGTTAAGCAAAGAAGATTGGCGTCTAAAGGCAAAATTTGCCCGCCAGCTGAGAGGTTATAAGCACTGCTACCGGCAGGAGTAGAAATAATAACTCCGTCAGCGATTAGTTCTGCCATGCGTTCAACCTCATCAATCTCAATTTTGAGTTTAGCTGCTTGATTAGTGCTTCTAAATATTGAAACCTCATTTATTGCTAGCGCTTCTTGAACTTTGCCGTCTATGCCATATACTTTCATCTCTAGCGGGTATAAATATGCTGCTCGTGCCTGCGCTAAGGCTGCTAGAGAAACGTCAATATTTGCGGGCGAATTCATTAAAAAACCTATACTGCCGGAATTAATCCCATAAAATGGCGTCTTAAGATGCCGGTAGCGATGCAAAGCATGTAAAAGCTCGCCGTCGCCGCCCACTACAATAATGATGTTTGAGCGTTCAGGTTCTACAAAGCGATATTGTGTCCTGAGCTGCTGAGCTATGCTGACTGCTTTAGCTGATTGACTATGAATAAGAGCAGGCGCTAGCGCGATAGTAGTTTCTTCCAGCATAAATATAATAAATGGTTTATTGTTAGAGTTATAAAACCCGAAGCTATAACATCACTTAAGAAATGCCCGCCCATCATAATACGGCTCAAACCGACCAAAAATCCAAACGCCAAACCAATTAAATAAACCGCAGTAAAATTGTTTTTATTAGTAGTCTTGCTCTGTTTTCCTGCCTCTGCTATTCCATCTGCAAGCTGCTGAGAAGGTTTATTGATTTTTGCTAAAACAAGCAGATAAGAAAAGCTAGTAAAATAATATGCCATTGCTGCATGTCCCGAAGAAAAAGAACAGTTGCTGGCGCATTGATTAGCAATATAAAAAGCTCTAGTAAACTCTTTGGCGCCATTAAAATAAGTGATTTGCGCGGGTCTAGCACGCCCAAAATTTTCCTTTAGAAAATAATTAACAATTAGCCCTGGACCTAAAATAGCCGCCAATGTTAAGTAAAATGTTAAAGAAGCAATCACTAGTTTAAAATTTCTAAGCTTAATTAACAAGTAAGCTAAGTGTAATATTGTTGCTAGAATAAATAGCTTAGCTGCTATTGGAATTAATTCGAAAAAAAATAGCACTAGAAAGTTGTCTTGATACTTAAACCCTTCAACGTTATTATAAAAAAAGTTGGAAAAAATTAGATCCAATTGCGGATAAATTACTAAGATAATAAGGCTAAAAGCGAAGAAAAAAATACTACTGCGAATTAAGTAAATACTAATCATTCAAAATATAATAATATTATTATATTGTATCACCGGTAATTCTAATTATTTGAGCACCACAATTATTTAACTTTTCTTCTAGACCATGATATCCCCTGTCTAAATGATAAGCGCGTCGTACTTTAGTTTGCCCATTGGCAGCTAGCCCAGCAAGAACAAGAGATACCGAAGCTCGCAAATCACTAGCCATCACCTCTGCCCCGCTTAAATAATTTACTCCCCCTACCACTGCTCTATTGCCATTAACAATTATATTTGCTCCCATCCTACATAGTTCAGGAACGTGCATAAAACGATTTTCAAAAATATTTTCTACTATGACTGCCTCACCATCACACAAAGTCATTAATGCCATAAATTGCGCCTGTAAATCAGTAGGAAAGCCAGGATAGGGACGGGTTTGAATAGCTACCGGCTTTAGCCGCTCCCCTTTATATTTAACTCTAACGCTATTATCTAATGAAAATACTTCTATTCCTGCCGCTTTAAGCTTGTCAGAAAGATCTTCTACTAAGTACGGCTTAATACCATAAATGCAAATGTCGCCTTGAGTAATAGCAGCGGCTATCATATAAGTTCCGGCTTCAATCCTATCAGCCATCACCTGATAGCTAGTACCGTTTAAATAAGACTTACCGGTGATCTTTAAATAATCGGTGCCTACTCCCTCAATTAAAGCGCCCATGGAGATGAGGCAATTGCATAAATCTACTATCTCTGGTTCATGCGCGCAGTTAGACAGAGTGGTAAAGCCACTCGCAAGAGTAGCTGCCATTATCGCATTAATAGTAGCTCCTACCGATATTTTGCTAAAGGTAAAATCTACCCCCTTTAGCTTTCCTCTATTAGCAGCATGAATATAGCCATTCTTAACTTCAATCTTTGCTCCCATAGCTTCAAGCAATTGGAGATGCAAATCTACCTGCCGTGCTCCAATAGCGCATCCTCCTGGCAGAGACACTTGCGCTTGACCAAATCGCGCCAATAAAGGAGCCAAAACCCACACCGAAGCCCGCATTTTACGCACAATATCATAGCTTGCAGTATAATTATTCACTTTACTGCAATCAAAACTCCACCCTGCATTTCCCTCATCATTCTTGACTTTATTTATCACTCCTCCATGCCGCTCAAGTAGGCTACGCATAGTGGTAGTATCAGTTAAATTAGGAATATTGTAGAGAATCACCGCTTGATCAGTAAGAAGGCAACAGGTCATAAGAGCTAGAGCGGCGTTTTTAGAACCGCTAACCTGAATTTCCCCCTTAAGTTGCCTACCTCCGTTGATTAGTAGGCTATCCATTATTTACCGACCTCATCAATCGCTGCGCTAAGTATATTGCTAAGGCTTGCCCCACTGTTAGCCGAGCCATACTTTTCGATAGCCTTTGCTTGCTCTTCCATCTCTAACGCCTTGACTGATAAAAGAACTTTACCAGATTGTAGGTCGGTGGATATTACTTTGGCATCAACCCTGTCTCCTACACTAAACTTCTCTGGTCTTTGCTCAGATTTACTACTTGATAATTCAGCTTTTTTAATAAAACCTAGCGTTTTATCCTCTAGCTCAACTTCTATCCCATTTTCTAAAATCGTGATGACCGAGCATGTAACTACTCTGTTCTTGATAGAGTCATCAGGCAAAATTTCTTTATTGTTAGAATTAGCTGTCAGTTGCTTTACTCCTAGACTAACTCTTTCTTTTTCAATATCAATGGATAAAATCTTGCATTCAATCTCATCCCCTCTTTTAAAGCTTTTTAGTAACTCCTCCCCTTTCCCTTCCGTGCTTAAGTCATTTTCATGAATCATACCTTCAATATTTTCAGCAAGAGACACAAATATACAAAAATCGGTAATATTTTTGATATGCGCCTTTATTACGGAGCCCACCGGATGTTTGTGGGAAAATTCTATCAAGGGGTTTTCTTCGCATTGTTTTATGCTA
>CAZMMN010000070.1:3598-5334 GCA_964567405.1 uncultured Rickettsiaceae bacterium
CTGCTTCTCTCAACATCGACCTCTAAGACTATAAATTCTACTTCCTGATTAACGGTCAGCAGCTTTCTTGGGTGTTGATTTGACTTTAACCAGCTAATTTCACTGGAATGGACTAATCCCTCTATACCCTCTTTCAGCTCTATGAAAGCTCCATAATCAACGATATTAGTTACTTTCCCTTTCATCTTAGTGCCAGATGGAAATTCTCTTTTTATATCTTGCCATGGGTTAGGATGAAGCTGTTTCATACTTAAGGAAATTCTCTTAGTTTCCTCATTGAACTTAATAACGACTACTTTTACCTCTTGACCCAGAGTTAGAACTTCAGAAGGGTGATTAATTCTGTTCCAAGCAATTTCATTAACATACAAGAGCCCATCTACTTCTTGCTCTAATTCAACAAACACTCCATAATCAGTGATATTTTTTACCACTCCTTCAAGGATCATTCCTTCTTTAATCGTAGCTAGCTTTTGTTCGCGGGTTTCTAAGCGAGCTGCTTCAAATATGGCTCGTCGTGAAACTATAACATTGCCTATCTTTTTTTCCATATTAAGAACTACAAATGGCTGGACTATATCCATTAGAGGCGACATATCTTTAACTGGTCTTACATCCACCTGACTGCCTGGCAGAAAAGCTACTACTCCTGACAAGTCTACAGCAAATCCTCCTTTAACCCGTCCAAATATTACCCCATCAATAGGTTCTTTTTTTGCCCAAGCTTCTTCCAAATGCACCCAAGCTTCTTCTCTTATAGCTTTTTCACGACTTAAAATGGTTCTACCATTTTTTCCTTCTAGCCTTTCAACGAACACGTCAACCATATCTCCAATTTTCGGTAATGGTTGAGTTTTTGCTAAGGCAAACTCTTCTATTGGGATCCTGCCTTCGTTTTTTAATCCTACATCTACTATAATTATATCCTTAGTAACATCTACCACCTGCCCTTTAACTACGCTTCCTTCTTTAACATGTTCCCCGACGCTTTCTAATAATTTAGAAAACAGTTCATTAGCTTGTTCTACTTCTATAAGGTTCGATTGCTGTAACAATGGAACAAATCTTTTTTTTGCTCTTGGCATATTATTCTCGAGTATAAGTTAATAATTGGACGCGCCACCCAATTATAACTGCTATATTTGTTGATAAATATCCAGATAAACAATGGGCGCTTCACTGCTCTATCTGTTTGTTAAAGACGACATTCTGACTTTTTGCTTGTCAGCTTAGAATGATGGTGCTTTCAATTCATGCCAAACTAGTTTAGTCTGACTCTCAAACTATTCTAAGTCAAACCGTCAGTTTACTATACAATTTTTTTATTTTGTCTGCAACTATTTAAGCTTGTTAGTTAGCGCTTAGCTTAAATGCAATTTTGATAAAATTAATCTTGAAATTTTTACCGATAAAAAGTAAAAACTATATTTAGGAATTGGGGTGGTTAGCTCAGTTGGTTAGAGCATTACGTTGACATCGTAAAGGTCGGTGGTTCGAGTCCACTACTACCCACCAATTTCTTCAATAGTTTTAAGCGATTCGCCTTTTCCCCCTGCCTACCCTGCCCATTCTCCTTATTTGCTGCTTTTTTGAGAAAAATTGTCACCGTCAATAAAATTCCCCCCGATGTGCTAACCCCCCCCGGCTTTCATAAAATAAGAAAAAAGTTATTAATTTTTTAGTTCTAAAGAGATAGATTTAGTACGGTAACTAACACCATTATTAATTTTGCATAT
>CAZMMN010000071.1:0-1037 GCA_964567405.1 uncultured Rickettsiaceae bacterium
CACGTGGTTACCCATTACTTGAGCTGCTACCATGGTCATAGCTTCACATTGAGTTGGGTTGACCTTACCTGGCATAATTGATGAACCTGGTTCATTTATTGGTAAATTTAGCTCACCAAAACCACTTCTGGGCCCCGAACCCATTAATCTTATATCGTTTGCTATTTTCATCATGCTTACAGCTAGGCTATTTAAGGAACCAGAAAATTCCACTAATGCATCATTACAAGCTAATGCCTCGAATTTATTTGGAGCAGTTTTAAACTTATAAGAAGTATAGCTTGCTACTTCTTGAGCAAATTTTTCGGCAAATCCTTCATGACAATTAAGCCCCGTGCCAACAGCAGTACCCCCTTGAGCTAGATAATATACTCCTGTTAATGATTTTTCTATTCTCTTCAAAGAATATTGAACTTGCGCAGCATATCCAGAGAATTCTTGTCCAAGAGTCACGGGAGTAGCATCTTGTAAATGGGTTCTACCTATTTTAACAATTTTACGCCATTCTTTTGCTTTAGTATTAAGGGCTTGATATAACTTATTTAAAGCTGGGATTAACTTTTCATGAGTTGTAATAACTGTTGCAATATGCATTGCTGTTGGAAAAGAATCATTTGACGATTGACCCATATTAACATGATCATTAGGATGAACTGGTGATTTCCCGCCTTTCTTACCTGTTAAATTTTCATTAGCAACAGAAGAGAGAACCTCATTCATGTTCATATTAGTTTGAGTACCAGAACCGGTTTGCCAAACGACTAAAGGAAAATTATCACTAAATTCGCCTTTAATCACTCTATCTGCAGCTTTTACTATTTCCTTAGCTATTTTAGGATCTAACTTACCAAGGTTAGAATTTACTAAACTTGCACATCTCTTTAAAATTCCTAAGGCTTTAATCATTTCCCATGGCATTTTCTGGTCAGCAATTTTAAAATTATTTAGAGATCTTTGAGTTTGAGCCCCCCAATAAACATCTTCATTAACTTCGATATCCCCTATTGAATCGGATTCTTTTCTGTATATCACCATAA
>CAZMMN010000071.1:1047-5273 GCA_964567405.1 uncultured Rickettsiaceae bacterium
AAATTTCTAGATGAAGTTATCGCTATAGCGAAAATGATTATATATGAATTGCTCTATTATATGCTTGTAAAACTGACTCATGTAACATTTCAGAAAGAGTAGGATGCGGCAAAATTGCCCCTATCAGATCTAGCTCTGTTCCTTCCATAGATTTAGCAACTACATAGCTGTGAATCAATTCCGTTACTTCGGCGCCAACCATGTGTGCACCGAGTAACTCTCCTGTTTTATCATCAAAAATCGTTTTTATAAGACCATCACTATCGCCTAAGATAAGAGCTTTCCCGTTGGCATAAAATGGAAAACGCCCTATCTTTAATTTATACCCCGCGGCCAAAGCTGCTTCTTCTGTCATACCAACACTTGCAATTTGAGGCGAAGAGTAAGTACAGCCAGGAATATTTAATTTATTTAACTTATGAGGCTTCCTGCCAGCAATATGTTCAGCAGCAATGACTCCCTCGTGACTTGCTTTATGTGCAAGCCATGGAGCTCCTGCTACATCACCAATTGCATAAATATTAGATTCTTCAGTTTGAGCAAAATCATTGGTAATTATATGATTTTTATCAAATTTAATTTTAGTATTTTCAAAGCCTAAATCTTCAATATTTGCAGTTATTCCAACAGCCATTAGCAATATCTCTGACTTCAAGCTTACTAATTCTTGATTATACTCAAATTCAACTATAACTTCGCTATTACCTGCTTTCTGATTCTTTAATTTAGCCGATGTATAAAATTTTATACCTTTATTATCAAATAATTTTTGTGCCAATGTTGCAACTTCTAGGTCCTCAGAAGGCATGATGCGATCTGCTGCTTCAATAACTGTTACCTCTGCTCCCATTGCATTATAAAAAGACGCAAACTCAATACCAATAGCCCCTGAACCAACTATAATCATTGACTTTGGCACTGATTTTGGGACTAGAGCATCTCTGTAAGTCCAAATATTTTTGCCATTTGGTTCAAATCCGTTAAGAATCCGAGGCCTTGCACCAGTAGCAATAATGATATTCTTCGTTTCTAAAGAAAAATTTTCGTCTTTTCCTTTTACTGAAATTAATTTAGAGCTAGCAACTTTAGCGATTCCTTCAAAAACCGTAACTTTATTTTTTTTAAGTAGCCCCTTAATACCACCAACCAATTTGGCTGAAATATCACGTGAACGCTCTACAATCTTTTTGATATCAGCGCTAACTTTTGTAGTACTAATACCAAATTCTTCTGCATGTTTAATTTTTTGCAATAATTCGGCTGATTTTAGCAGCGATTTAGTAGGGATACACCCCCAATTAAGACAAATCCCACCCAAATGCTCTTTTTCAACAAGTGCCGTTTTTAGACCAAGTTGCGATGCTCTAATGGCAGCAACATAACCACCAGGACCACCCCCAATAACTACTACATCAAATTTTTCCATATGTTTTAGCCTTGTTTTGAAAATATTTTTTAATTACACAAACATCAGAATTGGAGCTTCCATATATTTCTTAAAAGCTGCCAAAAATTCTGCTCCCACTGCACCGTCAACTACTCTATGATCGCAAGAAATAGTAACATCCATCATGGTTTTGATCTCAATTTTATCATCAATTACTACCGGACGTTTGGAACTCATACCTACTGCCATAATGCATCCTTGTGGCGGATTAACTATAGCATTAAAGCTCTTAATTCCATACATTCCTAAATTAGATATACTAAATCCCCCACCTTGAAACTCCTCTGGTAATAGAGCATTTTCTTTAGCTCTTTTTGCTAGATCTTTCATTTCAGAAGAAATTTTAATAATATCTTTTTGGTCAGCATTCTTAATTATAGGAGTAATAAGCCCTCCATCAATTGCTACAGCCACAGAAATATCAACATTATTATACATCATAATAGCACTATCAGTCCAACTAGCATTAGCAGCAGGCACGGCTTTTAAAGCTTTTGCACAAGCTAGGATAATAAAATCATTAACTGATAATCTTTTGGTTTTATCATCACCAAAACTAGAGTTTATTTGCTCTCTCACGCCAAGCAAAGCATCCATAATACATTCTATTGAAAGGTAAAAATGAGGTACAGTAAGCTTTGATTCAAGCAATCTTTTAGCAATTATTTTACGCATATTATTATTTGGAATCAGACGATATTCCTCTCTATGCCTTTGCACCCTACCCTTATTATTTTTACCAGCTGATAGTATATCTGCTTTTATTATCCGCCCCCTGGGGCCTGACCCAATAATATCAGATAATGAGATACCTTCTTGTGCTGCAATTCTTTTAGCGAGCGGAGAAACAAATATATTCTTGTGCGAGGCTGGTTTTGTTACCAGAGAATCTTGCATTTTACTTTCGGTAATCTTACTTTCGGTAATTTTCTCTTCAGCAACAATAATTTTTTCTGCTGGTTTCTCAGCCATATTAAATTTAGCAATAAATGCCTCTATATCATGATCCTCTTCATTTTCCTCTACCAAAACAGCTATTAATGAGTTTACTTGCACCCCTTGAGTACCCGCTGGCACGAGAAGTTTAGCAATAATACCTTCATCTACTGCTTCAACTTCCATAGTAGCTTTATCCGTTTCAATTTCAGCAATTACCTCACCTGCTGAAATTTTATCACCTTCTTTCTTTAGCCACTTGGCAATATTCCCCTCTGTCATTGTTGGAGACAAAGCTGGCATCAAAATTTTTATTGGCATTTATATAAACCTCTCATTTATCTATAACAAGCTTTTCTAGCAGCTGTTACTATATCATTAACTGTCGGCAATGACATTTTTTCAAGATTCTCTGCATAAGGCAGAGGCACATCTTTTCCTGAAATAATCTCTGGCGGGGCATCTAAATAATCAAATGCCTCTCTCATAACAATAGCACTAATAGTTGCACCAATACCAGCAAAAAACCACCCCTCTTCTACTAAAACTAAGCGATTCGTCTTGCGAACTGATTCTAAAATAGTTTCCTCATCAAGTGGTTTTATCGTTCTTAAATCTATTATTTCTACATCGATATTTTCCTCAGCCAGAATATGCGCCGCCTCTTCTACCATACCAACTTGCAGGGAAAAAGCTATAATTGTTACATCCGATCCTTCTTTTACTATTCTAGCTTTACCAATCGGTATTGGTTCGACGATATCTGGCACCTCAAAACTTCTACCATACATTATTTCATTTTCTAGAAAAATCACTGGATTATCATCTCTTATAGCACTTATCAACAACCCTTTTG
This sequence comes from uncultured Rickettsiaceae bacterium, assembly GCA_964567405.1. Lineage (GTDB taxonomy): Bacteria > Pseudomonadota > Alphaproteobacteria > Rickettsiales > Rickettsiaceae > CAZMMN01. The sequence continues at coordinate 4,287 of CAZMMN010000071.1, forward strand.
CATCCTTCGCACTATAAGGGGCTAATACTTTAAGCCCTGGTATATGCGAATATATCGCCGCAAAATTTTGGCTATGCTGAGCAGCAACACGAGCTGCAGCTCCATTTGGTCCACGAAAAACTATTGGACACCCAAGTTGTCCCCCAGACATATAGTTGGTTTTGGCAGCAGAATTAACTATTTGATCAAAAGCTTGCATTGCAAAATTAAAGGTCATAAATTCAACTATAGGACGCAAACCTGCAAAAGCAGCACCAATAGCAAGACCGGCAAAACCATGCTCGGTGATTGGTGTATCTATCACTCTTTTTGGTCCAAATTCCTGAAGCAACCCTTGTGTTACTTTATAAGCCCCTTGATATTCTGCAACTTCTTCACCAAGAATAAAGACGCTCTCATCTCTGTGCATCTCCTCTTTCATAGCCGATTGCAGAGCCTCTCTAACTGTCATTTCCGCCATATACGCACCTGTTTTATTTATATATATCTGTAAAAAGTTCACTCTCGCTTGGCAAAGCCTCAGAAGTGGCAAATTCTTCAACCTCTACCATTTTTGTCTTGATTTTTTTTTCTATGGTTTTCAAATCCTCTTCAGTTGCATATTTATTATTTATTATAGTGTTTCTGACAACGCTCAATGGATCAAGATCTTTATATTGCTCAACTTCTTCTTTGGACCTGTATTTTGCCGGATCAGACATTGAATGTCCTCTGAATCTATATGTTTTTACCTCAACAATCATTGGCCCCTTGCCAGATCTTGCATGCTCAGAGGCAAAAACTGCCGCATTATATACAGCTTCAACATCCATGCCACTTACTTGAATACCAGCAATACCGAAAGATTCGCCCTTTTTGTACAACTGGGTCATAGAAGTAGATCTTCTAACAGAAGTACCCATTGAGTATTCGTTATTTTCAATTATATAAACAACAGGTAATTGCCATAAAGCTGCCATGATAAAAGCCTCATGTACCTGCCCTTGA
>CAZMMN010000072.1:0-5008 GCA_964567405.1 uncultured Rickettsiaceae bacterium
CATTGATGCGCTGCCAAGTATACATAGAGACATAGCAGCATCGGGATTAGGAATTTCTCCATAGAGCTTTTTATGCATCTCCCAGCTTTGAAAGGAATATTTTTTGGCATCTCCATAATCTTTTAAATCCAGGCAGTCATGTGCCAGATTATTTAGATATCTAGCAGTCTCTTGGTGCGTGTACTCATTGCATGCTTTTTGCATGTCAATAGCCTTTAGATGATATTTTTTTGCCTCCTCAAAATTAGAATAGTAAAAGTGGGCAATTCCAAGAGCATTTAAAGTATTTGCCTTACTTACATGGGGTTGATTGTTAAAAATCATGTCCCACATTTGTAAGCTTTTATTGCAATAGTCTTGAGCTAATTTATAATAAGTTTTTTTCAATTCATATTGCCTATTATTATGACAATCCACCATAAGGTCGCTATATGTCAACCCAAGATTTTTTAAAATGTGCGCTACATGAGTATGTGGCTGCCCCTGGTATATAGAAGTAAACATATCTAGACCTTCAAGCTGATATTTTAAAGCTTCTGGGAATTTTCCAAGCAGTCTATAACATTCACCTAGGTTGTTTAAATTATTGGCTATATCATGATGAGGCTTATCTTTATAAATTAATCTGAATTTCTTAAGGCTTTCTTCCATATGTTCTAAAGCCTTAGGGAAGTTGCCTTGATCAAAATAAATAGAGCTTAATAAGCTAACAGACCAGGCAGTATTACGATGCTCTTCACCATGAACGTTCTTATATTCCTTTATGCTCCTCAGGCAATAATCTTCAGCCGGCACGTAGTCTCCCTTTCTACTGCAACTTACGCCTAAGTTATAATAGAAAAAAGGCTTGCACTCGCTTGGCATGGAATTAATGCTTTGCAAGCAGAACTTCCCTAGTTTTTGGGCTTTGTCATCCCCTAAAATATTATATATGTTTTCTAAAGTTAAAATTGTATTGAGATCAGTAGGAAATATGCCTGCATTTAAGTTTATTACATTCTCAAGATGCTTTTTTGCTTTATCATATTGTAATAGCCTATAATAGATTAGACCCTTGCTCGTATCGTTGTCTGAGTAGAAATCTTCTCCTCTAAAAAAGACTTCTTTATTGTGGATAGATTTATATTCTTTGCAAAAGGTTTCTAGTTTCTTATGTAATGGCATGGCAGTATAAAAATACTTAAATAACGCCCCTTTTTCTGTTAGCTCCTCTTGCGACAAGCAAAATATCTCTCCTACCTGATTATTAGCATCTTTTTTTAAGATTGTATGCCAAGCAGAAATGTCTTCTCTTTGTTTATTATGATGCAGATAAGTTTTTAATCTTAAAGTGGTTGCGAAAGTTACGGCATAGTTGAGATTATTGGCAGCTTCTTTTTTGATAATCCCCTTTTCTTCTAATTTGCTTATGATGTCCCATACGCTATCCCCTTCAATTCCATAGCATAAGCCCCAGCTATATATTAATCGATCAGGCAAGCGGTATATTCCTTGCTTTACATCAATTAGTTCGCCAGTATTTGCCAGTAACATGCCAGGCTGTAAAGCTTCTATATTCCCTTGCGTTTTTACGGATGCTGGCTTGCTAGGATGCAGATAGTTGAACTCCACGGCTCCCTCATGCAGTACCTTTAGCGCTCTTGCTTCACAATTTAAGAGTCCATCTGGATTTTTCTCTACGAACAAAAAGTTTTGCGCTTTCTTTTGATATTGTTCTACAATCGTTGCACTGCCATACACATAACAGACCTTTTCTAATATATATGGCAAGTTCTTATCTATGTGGCTGGTTTTGTCTCCTACGTTGCGTAAGTACTTAAGCATTCCTTCAGCCGTTTGGATAAGATCGTAGGGCTTGTCTTTTTCTATTCTGCCTAAAGGCGTTTTTCCTCCTAAGTCTAGGTTTACTGCTACTGGGATCAAGTGATCAAGGTCTACTCCAAACCTACTAAACGGGATAGAGGTTTCTCCCAGGTTGATAATTTTAAAATGAACTAAATGAGTTAAATTTTTAAAGTAATTTTTTATCTGAGAGCTTGAGTCTTTTTTATAATCTTCATTCTCAGTAATTATAGCAAATTCTAAATCTGAATAAGGGGTCATCTGCTTTAATGCCATTGAACCAAGTCCTATTACCGCATATTTACATGGCGGACTGCCTATCTCCCTCTCGCTTTCTTCGTATAACTTAGCTAGGAACCCTTTCATGCTGCTTGCTATATCAGCAAATAATTCTCTAGCTGATGCTATGCTATTATTGTTATTGTGATATTCTACAGTTTTTACTGCCTTGTCCGTTTCTAACCTTAAATCTGACAATATTTTTTTATTTTGTTCTAGTTCAGGATTTATATCTTCGTTTGTGCTTATGGGTTCTTGGTTTGCGATGATAGATACTATGTCTTGCTTTAGAGTGCTTAATTCTTTATGTACTTTTTTTATATAATCTGCATTCCTTTCTTCTAAAATGCTTGGTTTATTTATTTCCTTGATTACAGCTAATCCATACTGGTAAAATATCGCAGCATCAGTACAGTATTTAACTTCTTTGCTTGATTGACCAATATTTTGCAGCAAGGAGCCTAAATCATAGAAAACGCCCGCTAATTCTCCTCTTGCTTCAGTAGTTTGGGCATAAGCTAACTTCTGTATTAATGGCGTGTGCAGATCATTTAAAGCTTTTTCAGCTCTTTTATGATTAGGATCTTGAATTAAAGCGTCGGTATAACACTGCTTAGCTGAGTTAGCGTCTTCTATTTTCTCGTAGGCGCCTGCCTTATTAAATAATATGCTCGCGCGATCGCTTTTGCTTATGTCTGTTATATTAAGAGCTTGTTCATAATAGCGGATTGCTTCTTTGTAGGATTGCCCTTTATGCGCTTTTACTCCTTTGGAGTTAAGTTCTATAGCTTTATCCTCATTCTTCATGGTAACCTCCTTGTAAAAAATGAAATATGTTAAAAACCCGCTAAATAATCAGTTGTAATTTCTATTTAGAACTTGATTGATGCTATCTCTTTTATCTTGTAATTCCGATATTCTTACTAGCAACTCTCTTTCTTCTTGTGCGTTTAGTCTTCTTAGAAAAATCAGTTTTTGGTAAACCCTTACTAGCCCATCGTAGGCATCAGCCTTGGTATAGTCTGTATTTCTACTATGTGACTCTGCAAGCTTAAATACTTGTTCGATAACTTCTAGGTTGCCTGTTTCCGCTAAATTCAACTCTTTAGCCACCTTGCTTATGAATGTCTTAGCGTCTATAGGTTCTTCATAGAGATGCAGCAATATATTTCCTAAACTATTATAGACATAAGCAACTTTCTTATTTGGTAATTTATTTAGTATGGTTAATGTCCCAGCTGTTGCTTTATCTCCTAAAAACTGGTGAGATATTTCTTGCAGGTAATGTGCTTTTTTTGTTATATCGTCTGTAATTAGGATAAGTTTTAAATAAAACTGAGCTATTCTTATGCTACATTCAACCTGATTATAAGGGTTTTGCTGGGGAATGATTAATTGATGACTTGTAAAGCCTGGCTTATAGTCTAGTTTGTACTCTTTGACGCTATTTTTTAATTCTTTATATAACTTTATGCACTCAGTTAACTTTTCTGTCGCTTTTTCATAAGAACCATTTTTTATTTCTGCCTCTATTTGATCTTTTTTGATTATCCCAAGCCCGCTTATAATGCTAAGGTACCCTTCAAAAAGCTGCATTCTTTCCCCTAAGTAGCGCGATAATTCAAAATATTTTTCTGCTTCTTTAGCATCTCCCTGATATATATAAGTCCTTCCTAATGAATATATTATTCTAGTATAAATCTCCGGCAAATCCCTTATTACTGCAAGTTCAGCATATACTTGCTGGTTACTTAATTTATCAAAGGCAAACATTATTTTACCTCGGCTAATAGCATAATTTTCTGCTAAATTCTTAGCCCCAATTAATATGTTTCTTGCCTTTATTCCATCATGCTCATTGTAATTGTAGTAACTTGCTAATGCTTGCAGGTTGTATAGATAATCTACTAATTCATCAGAAGGAACTTGAGGGTTATTAAAATATTCTTGTAGTTTTTCCTTGTTAGCATGATTGAAAATGCTTTCCATTTTCTTAACAAGACTGTAGTTCTTATGTCTTTGTTCCGTAGTAACATTATCAGCAGAAAGCTCCTTTTTCTTAATGAGGGATAAAAGCTCATTTAATGTTGTAATCGCTTCCGGAGCTCTAGTCTGAATATTGGTTCTGGCATTAGAGCTAGAAGATGGCGAGGTTGTTGCTGCTTCTAAATTGGGTTTTAATATTTTTACGGCAAATAAACTTATCAGACCAACAATACTGCTAAGTAGTATTACTGCTGCTAACGTTCTTCTGTTTAAAGTTTTTTGCAAGAACAGCAGAGAAGAAAATTTACTGACTTCTTCTTGGGGCTTCTGATCAGCAGGAATAACTTCTAAATCCTGGCTATTGCTGTCAAGCAAGGATTCAAAGTTGGTTTCGCTCTTTGAGCTGAGCATATTAGCTCGCAATTGATCAAATTGCTTTATAAGCTCATTGCTGTCAATCGTTGCCAATAGTTTTCCTAAAATCCTAAACACGCTGTAGAAATACTGCTCTTTAGCAGATAATTCGACTAATTGAGTTCTAATGTTTTGGGGTAAGAGATCTTCTGCGTTTAAGTTTGAGTTGCTTGAGGCGTTATCTATAACTAAAAACACGGTGGCTTGATTTTCATTCTTTAAGCCTGTTCCTAGAACTTGCTGAATATTATCTCGGCAGATTACTTGCAGGCATTTAATAGAACTTGCATTGCTCTCTTCATTAGCATTATCTTTTATCAGAGCCTCGACGCCAGCCATTCTTAAATGCTTTATTAAGGCAATTAAAAGCTGATCCTTATTACACTGCTCACTATTAATGCCACTAATGCGGCAAGTAACCTTGTGCTTTTTTATTGACTGAGAAATAATCTTTAATTGACGTTCAAAAGCAAACTGTATCAGCAAA
>CAZMMN010000073.1:0-4919 GCA_964567405.1 uncultured Rickettsiaceae bacterium
CTTTTACTATGCCCTCTCTAGGGTTGCGTCTTGTCAAAAAATGCGGAAGTCGGGAAGAAATAGTGAATCAGCAGTGACTAACCCTAATAAAATACCTCACTCTGTCAGAACAGATAGAGGCTATAGTTTTTAAATGTGAAGAGTGGTGGAGCAGTTAGGAATAATAGAATGGAAATTGTAGTTATAAATACTTCATATGGGAAGATGAAGCTACCTATGCCTGCAAAGACCATCCTCCGCTTGGGCTTTGAGTATAATGTTCCAGCTCTGCCTTTTGCTTTAATTGCTGGATAATATTTTGATTAATAATAATTGAGTCGTCATAGATTACTAATATACGCTGAAACCTAGCAATATAAAGCCTATCTTCACTAAAATCAGCAATATTGCTAGGGTTCACTAACATTAATAAAGCAGCATTATTGGGATTTTCTTTTTCACAAGTAATATATATTGGTTGTTGCTCTGCCATGGGGTCAAGCTTGCTGCCATGCGGTATAAATTGTTTGGGAGAATAAGTCCATAACAGCTCGTTAATCTTCTCTTGAAAATCGGCGCTAGGAACTATAATAACTACTCTTAAATTGTTGTTATGACAGCGCTCTGTTAATGCGCAAATTGTCTTTTCTAACAGACCAGCAAAACTATGATAAAGACTAAAATGCTGCATCGCGTACATCCTTTAAGTTTATTATAACCGAGAAGGAGATGGATCAACTCTGGAATACATATAATAATCCAGATGTTGACCGTTAACAACCTCATATTTTTTTAGCACTCCTTCACTACTAAAGCCGCATTTTTCAAGCAATTTAATTGAACGTTGATTATTTATAATTACGGTAGCTTGAATCCTAACTAGTCTGAGTGATGAGTCGGCGAAATTCAGCAAAGTTTTCAAAGATTTCAGCATAATTCCTTGTCCCCAAAAACTTGGGTCTAGATCATAGCTAATTTCTCCTTTTAAATGACTAATAGAGATTGAATTAAACCCTATAGTTCCTATTAGCTGATTGGAAGATTTTAAGGCAATTGCCCAGTAAAAGCTTCTCTTATTCTGAAATAAGCTCGCCCAATACTGTACCTCTTCAATAGCTTGCTCAATGCTAGAGGGGCGGGTAGCCTCGGTTAAATAAGGAAACATCTCAGGGTGATTCATATATTTAAAGTAATTCCCTGCATCATAGTGATGTAATTCCCTAAGTATCACATTATCTGATTCTAATTCAAAAACTGGAAAAGGTTGATAAAAATACTGTATAATCATAATTATTTTAACTTTAATTAATTTCCCTTAACTTATACACCATTTTGCTTGGCATTCATTTAATTTATTTTCTGCTAATGATAAACGTATATCCTTCATTAACTCATTCATAAAAGTTACATTATGAATAGTTAATGCTTGCATTCCAAGCAACTCCTGTGCTTTAAATAAATGATGCAAGTAGCTCCGGGAAAAATTTTTGCAAGTATAGCAGGGGCAGTTCGCATCAATAGGACTGGCGTCTTCTTTAAATCTTTTGTTGCTCAATGAAATATGTTCTTTTACTTTGCCATCGATTTTTGTCCAGCAATCATTTTTCACTAATGCTCCTCCGTGCCTTGCTAGTCTAGTCGGATGCACGCAATCAAAAGTGTCCACCCCTTTCTTAACACCATAAAAAATATCGCTAATTCCTCCAATCCCTAGCAAATGCACCGGTCTATCGCGGGTGACAAAGGATAAAGTAGTAGAAACCACCTCTTGCATCTGCTCTTTAGTCGCTCCTAGGGAACCACCAACAGCATAACCAAAAAACTCGTGGCTACTGATGAATTCTGCCGCTATTTTTCTTAAATCCGTATATACCCCGCCTTGCAAGACGCCATACAAAGCTTGCTTGTCGTTATTGCCCTTGATAAACTCTTGCAAGCTTCTTAAAGCCCAGCGATGCGAAAGATGCAGAGAATTTTCAGTATAGGACTTATCAACATGGAAAGGAGTACATTCATCTAGTGCTACTATTAAGTCTGCTCCTAATTGTTTTTGTATTTGGATAGACTTTTCGGGAGTAAGAAGATGAATATCACCATTAATATAAGACCTAAACTTTGCGCCCTCTTCGGTAATTTGAATTAAAGTGTTGGGGTGAGTGGCAAGTCTTTTGCCTTTAATTTCGCTAGCAACAGATCCATGACCTAAACTAAAAATTTGAAAACCACCTGAATCAGTAAGCATAGGTCCTCTCCATCCTGTATATTCTTGTAAACCGCCTATTTTTTCTATAATTTCACTGCCTGGTTGTAGCATTAAATGATAGGTATTGGATAGAATAACCTGCGTTCCACATTCTCGCATCTGCGCCGGTGTTAAGCCTTTAATGGCGGCTTTAGTAGCACAAAAAATAAAATTGGGGGTTGAAATGTTGCCGTGTGGGGTTTTTATGACGCCCAGGCGTGCCTTAGAATCTTTATCTTTGGCTATTATCTCAAAATTAAAATTTTTATATAGAGTCATGCAACTTAATTGTCTTCATAAAATAAATAAGGGGAGCTTGCAACAAAGCTATTATGATACGAAACCAATAAGAGCCAAGAATATAAGTATAAATTAACTGCTCTATGCTAACGGGCTGCTTTGCAAATATTATCCAGGCAAGGCAACTAAAAATGATATTATCTAGTAAACTTGACACAGCGGAGGATAGGAAAGTGCGCAGCCATAAACGCTTGCCATCTGTAATTACCCGAATTAATTGAAAAATTTTTATCTCAGTTTGCTGGCAAATTAGGTAAGAAATTAAGCTGGCAGCAAATAAAGAGGGAGTAGGAGCAAATATTGTCGTTATTGCCTGATGAGTAGAAGACGCAGGATCAGAAGGAGGAATATTGATAGTAATAAGCATCATTACCACAATTAATAGAGAGGCAATAAAACCTAGCCAAACTCCTTTCTGCGCGCTCGCGGCGCCGTAGAACTCTGTTAATATGTCTACTGCTAAAAAAGTAGAAGAAAATACAATAGTGCCTAAAGGAACAGGAAATTTAAAAAATGCTACATTCACGGTTTTTAGCACTTGAATATTAGCAATTACTACCGCTAAAGCTATATAGACAAATAGACCGCTGGCTTGGAAGAAGCGCATCAAACCAAAAATCGCAATGAAACAGCATATATATTCAAAGCAAAAAAGAATTTCTGTTGGCAGAACTGGAATAAACATCACAATCGGCAATTATAATTTGATGTTAACAAAAAAGAAAGTATTTTTAGCCCTTTGTGTAATTGCTAAGGTTTAACTCCAGCGCGGATTTAATTAATTGCTTCCCATGGGTTGAGATGATTATTATACCCCCTTGATTAGCCTTGGCTATTAAAAGATTGTTCAATAAATATTGATTTTCTTGATCGAGATTAGTCTCTACTTCGTCAAGCAGCCATAAATTAGATTGGCATGACATTAATCGCGCTAATGCCACCTTCTTTTGAGTACCGCTTGAGAGTTCATAACATTTCTTATAAAGCAATTCATATAAGCCGAAATAATGGATAGAGGCTTCTATCATCTCGCTAGAATCGTGATTTGCTGACCAAAAGCTCAAATTTTCCAGCACCGTTAATTCCATCTTTAAAGCTAAATTATGTCCTACATATGTGCAATAAGGTTTTTCTAGTTCAGAGACTAACAGCTTATTGCCTACTACTAATTTTTTTTGAACAGGCGATCCTTTTTGATGCTCTGTTAAGTACAGCCAATATACTTGTCCGCTAGTTGGCTTTTGCAGTCCTGCTATTATTCTTAGCAACGAGGTCTTGCCGCAACCATTTGGTCCTTGCAGATATATTATCGAAGATGGCAACAGAGTAAGGCTAACTTCAGCAAATAAAGCTTGATTATTTATAGTTAGACCTAGCTGTTCAAGTGAGAGCATTTTAACTTATGTAACAAAAATTTAATTTAAAAAGGAGGAAATAACTTTACTTAATTTACAATTTATATTTAGCATATAGCTTGAGTGAAAGGCAGTATAATTTGCCTATAATATAAACAGTTGGAGCTAAAATGACTAATTCTAACAACAAATATCAGTCTAATTTAATTATAGCAGCAAATACATATTGTATATTTGACATTAATAAAGCTGCGCAGGAGCTAGGATTCAGTATTACTAAGCTACCTTACTGCTTAAGGGTATTATTCGAAAATACATTGCGCTGTAGCGACTCTTTTCAAGAACTGAAATTATTTAAAGAGTGGTTAACAAACAAAAAGTCAAAAGTAGAAATTCCATTCCTCCCAGCAAGGGTGCTTATGCAAGATTTTACGGGTATTCCCGCCATAGTTGATTTAGCTGCTATGCGTGATGCCATGAGCATGCTGGGTGATGATCCACTTAAAATCAACCCGTTAATTCCGGTGGAATTAGTAATCGATCATTCAGTGCAAGTGGATTATTCAGCTAGTAATCAAGCTTTTTTAAAGAATACTAAGCTAGAAATGGCACGAAATCAAGAGCGTTACCGCTTTCTTAAATGGGGACAACGCGCTTTTAACAACTTTAAAGTCGTTCCGCCAGGTACTGGCATTTGTCATCAGGTAAATTTAGAATATCTAGCAAAGATAATATATACCAAAGAAGAAAACGGTAATACGCTTGCTTTCCCTGATACAGTAGTTGGCACTGACAGCCACACTACGATGATTAATGGGCTATCGGTTCTTGGCTGGGGAGTGGGAGGAATAGAAGCAGAAGCGGCAATGCTTGGGCAACCGCTGCCGATGAACTTGCCAGAGGTAATAGGGGTAAAGCTAGTTGGCAATCTAAAACATATAGTAACTGCTACCGATTTGGTGTTAACCATCACTGAACTCCTAAGAAAAAAAGGAGTAGTAGGAAAATTTGTTGAATTTTTTGGGGAAGGACTAAAGCAATTA
>CAZMMN010000074.1:0-4902 GCA_964567405.1 uncultured Rickettsiaceae bacterium
AGTATGAAATTGACCGCTTAATTAAAATTTACGATGAAGCAGACGATAAATTCACTGATACCACGAGTACCCTTATAACTCATAGCTTCTAAAGGCTATGAAACGTTCAAAGGTTCTGCAGCCTCAGAAAAACGCAAAATGATCAATTTTGTATTTCAGAACCTGAAGCTAAACGGTCGAAACCTGCATTACCATCTACGTTTCCCGTTCGACATTTTTGAAAAAACTCGAAATCGTCTAGAGTGGCGGATAGGGTGGGATTCGAACCCACGGTATGGTTGCCCATACGCCGGTTTTCAAGACCGGTTCCTTAAACCGCTCGGACACCTATCCACCCAAATTGATAGCAGATTAAAGATGCTATTTCAAGTAAAATTAGCTCTATAGATATTATAGTTAAGTCACAAAGTTAATTATTGCTTTGTCTGCTTTAAAATGTGAATAATTTTAAGTTATAGCGGATAAAATAATTATTTGCTTATTGAATTCTTTCCATTCAATGAGCAAATAAATATTAAGGCTAATTAATCAAAGAGATAAAAATGGACATTAATAAATTCACAGCTCGTGCAAAAGCTATAATTACTGCAGCACAGGCAGAAGCAGCTAAAAACGATCATCAGCAAGTTGCGCCATTACATTTTTTGAAGCTATTGTTGAATGAAGAAAGCGGGATTATTCAAAATCTGTTAAATCTCATTGACGCCAATATAACTTCCATCGCTAGTAAAGTGGAAGCAGAACTAAATAAAATCCCTAAAGTGCAAGTGCAAGGCGGAGGGCAACTTTATTTCACCGCGGAATCCTTAAAATTTTTAGAAAAAGCAACTAGCTTAGCTAAGGATAACAAAGATAATTTTGTTACTATTGAAAGAATATTAGAAGCCTTAACTTTTGACTCTACAGCAGTTGGTAGAATTTTAAATGAGGAAAAAGTCACCAGTAAAAACCTAGCTGCTAGCATATTGCAGGTGAGAAAAGGTAGGTGCGCTGATACTGAATCCGTTGAAGATACTTTTGAAGCACTAAAAAAATATGGCAGAGATGTTACAGAGCTAGCAAAACTTGGTAAACTTGACCCAATAATTGGCAGAGATGAAGAAATAAGAAGGGCTATTCAGGTGCTTTCAAGAAGGACTAAAAATAACCCCGTATTTATTGGCGAGCCGGGAGTGGGAAAAACTGCCATAATAGAGGGGCTGGCACAGCGCATCTTTAATAATGACGTGCCTGAGACGTTACTTGAGTGCCACATCATTGAGCTGGATATGGGCGCTTTAATTGCTGGTGCAAAATTTAGGGGGGAATTTGAAGAGCGCTTGAAAGCCGTACTTAAGGAAATAAAAAATTCTAATGGCAAAATTATTTTATTTATAGATGAGCTGCATCTTCTGGTAGGAGCGGGTAAAAGCGATGGTGCAATGGATGCTTCTAACCTTCTTAAACCTATGTTAGCTCGGGGTGAGCTGCATTGTATAGGCGCTACAACCTTAGATGAATACCGGAAATATATTGAAAAAGATGCAGCGCTAGCGCGCAGATTCCAACCAGTATATGTTAGCGAACCCACAGTTGCTGATACTATCTCTATTTTGCGAGGGATTAAAGAGCGGTATGAGATGCATCATGGCATTAAGATATCTGATAGTGCTATAGTAGCAAGCGCTACTTTATCTAATAGATATATTACTGATCGTTATTTGCCTGATAAAGCCATTGATTTGCTAGATGAAGCAGCATCGCGGCTTAAAATAGAAGTATCCAGCAAACCAGAAGAATTAGATGAGCTTGATAGAAATATAATTCAGCTAAAGATTGAGCTAGCAGCGCTTGCAAAAGAAAAAGACGAATTATCACAAAAAAAAGTAGATAGTATAAAACTAGAACTTCAACAGCTTGAAGCCAAATCTTATGATCTTACTTCTAAGTGGCAAGCGGAAAAATCTAAAATGCATACTGAGCAAAAGATTAAAGAGGAGTTAGAAAGAGCGCGGCAAGAACTGGAAAGATCTGAAAGAAATGCGGATCTTGCTAAAGCTAGTGAGTTAAAATATGGCATCATTCCATCTTTAACTAAAAAACTACAAGAAGTTGAAAAAGCTGGTGGTGAGAAGTTGCTTAAAGAAGTGGTAACAGAGGATGATATAGCGATAATTGTTTCTAAAATAACCGGCATTCCTATCGATAAAATGCTCTCAAGCGAGAAGGAAAAGCTGTTGATAATGGAAAGCCAACTTCGTAGCTCAGTAATTGGGCAAGATGAAGCGATTAAAGCAGTTAGTGATGCAGTAAGGAGGGCGCGGGCAGGAATTCAGGATATCAATAGACCGCTAGGCTCATTTCTATTTCTAGGTCCTACGGGAGTAGGAAAAACGGAGCTAACAAAAGCTTTAGCAGAATTTTTATTTGATGACCGCCATGCCATGACCAGAATAGACATGTCGGAATATATGGAAAAGCACTCAGTAGCGCGGCTGATAGGAGCCCCTCCTGGCTACGTGGGGTACGAACAAGGGGGAAGTTTAACTGAAACAGTAAGGCGTCGCCCTTACCAAGTAATCTTATTTGACGAAGTAGAAAAAGCCCACCCCGATATTTTTAATATTATGTTGCAAATTCTTGATGAAGGCAGACTAACCGATAGCCAAGGAACGGTAGTAGATTTCAAAAACACTATTATTGTGCTAACCTCAAACTTAGGCAGCGAAGCGTTGGTAAATCTTGCCGAAGGAGAAGAGACAGATAAGGTTAAAGAAGAAGTAATGAAATATGTGCGTGCTGCTTTTAGACCAGAATTCTTAAATAGGTTAGATGAGATAATATTATTTCACAAATTAAGCCGAATCCATATGCATGATATAACTAAAATTCAGCTAGATAATTTAGTCAATATTCTCAGCCAGCAAAATATAGAGATAAAATATGATGAACGAGCTTTAAATTGGCTAGCTAATAAAGGGTATGATCCGGTTTTTGGCGCCCGCCCATTAAAGAGAGTAATACAGCGCGAGCTGCAAAATAACCTGGCTAAAATGCTACTTAGTAACCAAGTAAGCTCTAATCATCCTGTGCAAATTACGGTTGAAAATGATGTCCTTATAATAACACCATAAGTTAAGTGATGATTGGCTATTTGTTTTGTTGTAAACAAAAAATAACATTGTTAATATAACATATTCAAATAGCCTTTATCTTAGCTTTTAAAATTATGGGAATTATCCGAGCATTAGTAGCAGTAATTATAATATTGCAAAACTATAGTTTTCCTTTATCTTTTGCCCAGCAAAGTATGCCCAAACAGCTAACAAATGAACCTAGTAAGGGTTATAACAAGGAGTGTTCTGAACTTCCTGCCAAAAGCATTTTAACTGGAGGGTGGCACTCGTATAATCCTTATCAGTTTAATTATGCTGCCTCTGAGTCCAACATGCTGGCAGGAGTAGACATTAAGCTAGTAAATGAAATAGCAAAAATAGTAGGAGTACAAATAACCTACAGTGAGGTTCCCTGGCAACAACACGTACTCGACGTCAAGAATGGAACAAGAGATATTGCTAGCGGGGTGACGTATAGCCCAGACAGAGCAGAATTTGGTTATTTCTCAGTTCCTTATAGATTTGAAGAAAACTCTTTATTTGTTTTAAAGGATTTAGGAATAACTCCAGATTTTAAGACTATTGAGGAATTTCTAGCGCAAATACGGAGACAAAATTTTCGCCTTGGAGTAGTAGCAGAGTTTGTCTATGGTGATGCTAATCTTAACCATTTTATTAATAACCAGGAAAATGGGGATATTGTTTTGAAATACGAGGATCAGGAACAAGCCCTACAAGCCTTGCTAAAAGGCGAGATTGAGGGGTTTATCAATGACTCAATGGTTGGCAATATGATGATATTACATCAGGCATTAGATAAAATTAAAGAAATTCCTTTGAACCTTAAGACTCCTATTCACTTATTATTTAGCAAAAAGACTGTAGCTTTAGACTTAGTAGTACATTTTAATCAAGTAATTCAACAGTTTGTCAGCAGTGCTGAATATAAAACTATTGTTAATTATTACCTTTCCCATATGTTACTGCTACAAATAATTAATTCCGCTTTATTCTATTATATAGGAGTAATTGGTGTTATCGCCTTTGCTGTTGGGGCTGTAGCGATCGCCATGAAAGAAAATACTACCTTATTTATTGCTATTTTATTTGCTATATTCCCTTCTATCGGCGGTAGTATAATGCGAGACATCATCCTTGACAGCGATGCCCCAGGAATCAATTTTGATTCATCTTACTTATTTTATACCTTAGCCACGGTTATTATAGGATTTATTATTATTAGATTGCTGCATTATTATAATCAACATGCAAGCCAGGATAATTTCCTCTGCAAGTTTTTGGAACATGTTTTTATTATCAGCGAAGCATTAGGTCAATCGGCGTTTATTGTTACTGGAGTAGCAGCCGCTATACTGGCTAAAATTGAACCTATTGAGATTTGGGGACCGTTTTTTGTCTTTTTAACCTCACATGCTGGTTGCATAATACGCGATATTCTCAGAAAAGGGGCGGTAATAGACTTACTGGAAAAAACAAATATCGAGTTATCAATTGCTTGGGCGCTCGCCTTTAGCGTTTATCTAAGCTTTAATAGTTACAGTCAAGATGCCGTCATTATTAAGAAGTCAATGGTTCTAACATTCTTGGGGGCTTTTTTAACCAGGCTAATATTTTCTTATTTGAAGGTACCGAAGCTAAGATTTGTGCCAAATGTCCCTGAGAATACAACTTGTTCATGACTAACTGTCCACAAAATTATATTAAGAATCTTTAATATCTACCAAGAAGGTTAAAAAAAGCTATTCTAGAGGCTACTGCAAGTGGTACTTGGCTTTGTGGAGGGCAG
>CAZMMN010000075.1:0-4868 GCA_964567405.1 uncultured Rickettsiaceae bacterium
GTAGTGGTATGTCTTCAGCCTTTGGGCAAAAGTTACTAGGAAGAATAGGTCTAGATCAGCAATCTAGAAGTCAGATGTCTTTTTCAGTAAATGAAAGGCTTAAAAACCGCACCCAAGCTCTTAAAGAGCAGAAAAAACAGTCGAGTAAGAGCAATAAAAATCGGACGGCAGCCTCTTCGTCTGCTAGTGAGTGGAATAAAAGAGAGAAATGAGTAATAAATTTAAAATTAACCTTACATTATTACTAGTATGGTGGCTAATTTTACCCTTGGCTGAAGCCTTTGCTCTTTTTGAATGGACAAATCAGCCATTTTTTAGTGGTGGTACTTTGCTTAATCAATTTCCTTGCATGGAAGTACCAGAAAATAGCAGCTTTGAAAATGGCACGCAAGCTCTTGACCTGACTAAATCTGGTCAGTGGATGCCAACTGGAAGCTATGTAAAAGAAGGCAAAATGATTCAGTTTGATTGGAGTACTCGTGGACTGCAAGCAAACCCACGGAAATATCTCGTTATGTATCGAGTCGACCCACGTTTTCCTGAGCCACAATTATTTATTCAAACATATAATTATAAAACTGGCAAATATTCCTCCGATTTTAATTCCTTGCTAAAATATCAAACTGATCCCGCGCTAGAGTTTGCCCAAAGAATTATAGATTATACCAGTTATTTTAGCTTTAGCAGTCGTCCTAAAATCCCAGTTTATCAAGGGGACGTAGTGAATATTACTCTCGGCAGCATGGCAGAATTTTTTGCCGCTAATAGTGACTTTAGCAATGAATTAGACAGTAACGAACTATTTTTAACTTTAATTTATACAGTCAGCGGGATTGATAATAAGATGATTTACAGTTCCGCAGGTGCATGGTGTAGTGCTATAACTAGCGGCAATCCAACTCCAACTTCTGTAGTGTGCAGTAACAATACTTATAAAAACACTAGTGATTTACTAGGTCCGGCAGTCGGGAAAATTAATGAGCCAAGTTTTAATGCGCTTAAAAATAGTCTTCCTAGTTGTCCTGCAATTTCTAATACCAAAGAGCTTAATTCTTTGTGTTCTTACGATAAAGGGCGAGGGATGAAAATTAGTGTAGGCGGAAAGGTCATAAAAAAAGAAGAGATCTCTTTCATTCATTCTGCTTATACTAATGCTGATTTTTTGTATTATGAGGCTGACGCCTCGGGAAATCTTGATATTACGAGTAGCTGGCAAATTGCTGGTATGTTTGTTAATTTTCCTCAATTTATGAGCGATTGGCAAAAATACGGGCAACTCGCCAATCTCATGCAATTTGTCAATAGTTCAGAAACTAACCTGGCGCTTAATTTTTTGCATTTTGGTCGCTATGTGCTAATTGTAGAAATAGGTAGCGGCATCGATAGTGCGAGCTTTGAAGAGCAAAAAGCAATTAAAGTAGAATATACTATTACTGGCGATTCTGCCGCGCCATCTTCTACTGATTCGGGAATGCAAGTAGCCCAGCATTTTACTACGAATGCAGAGAGGAACGGGTATTTGTGGCTAAGGGTGATTAACCCTAATGATCAGGTACAGGGCTCTATAAATGTCAATTATTCTAATTACACCGGTAGCACTTGGTTTTCTACCACTATCGCTGATAAAATAGTCACTCCTTTAAGGAATGAGTTTAAAAAGTTAACCGAAAGCTTTTATAATTCATTGATAAAGAACCAATCATTGCAAGGAATTTATCGTCTATTGTTAACTATTTATGTAGTGTTATACGGTATATTTTATTTAGCAGGTGCCACTAAAGTTACCTTAACAGATATTATAATTAGAGTAGTAAAAATTAGTTTGGTAGTAGAGTTGTTTAGTCCAACTAGCTGGCAATTTTTTAATGATAATTTGTTTAATGCTTTTGTAGATGGTAGTGATTATTTAATGGGTAAAGTAGTGGGAGCGAGCAGTTCTACCACTAATATTTTTGGTTTTGTTGATCCAATCTTTGACAAATACACTAATCCGCGGATTTGGAGCTTGCTGCTGACTCAGCTGATGCAAATTCATAATGGGGTTGCTATTTTTGCAGTAATGACTATCTACGCTATTTTAATCTATTTCAGAGCGGTGTTAGAAGTAATAATAGGCTATGTTATAGCATTTGTCGGTCTGTCAGTAATGATAGGGCTTGCTCCTTTCTTTTTAACTTTTATGTTATTTGAGCAGACAAAAAGTCTTTTTAATAATTGGTTTTCTACCTTATTCAACTATATGGTGCAGCCAACTATATTAATGGTATTTTTTCTATTAATAGAGCAAATAATGTCGGCGCAGATTTCTAAGGCACTGGTGCGCGCTTGTTGGGATACCTTAATTCCTATCCAAATCAGCCTTGACCTTAATCATATAGGTATTCCAATGAGTTTCTCATTTGCTTTGCCTTTTTTGCCTGGTATTCCTTTTTATGTACCATCTTTAGATGAACCCACTAATATTAATTCATTAATGGCTACCGGCTCGATTTTTGCGGTCGCTACTTCATCTTTGCTATTTTATTCTTACTGTAAAATGTCATATGGGCTTGTAGATTATGTCACTATCGTCATATCGCAGTTAACGAATGTTATGCCAGCGAGAAAAGAAGGAGATTTCCAAAAGCCAGTAAATCCTACCGAAGATATTATAAATGATATAAGCAAATTCACCATCGATCCTCTTAAAGAAGCAGGGCAGAAAATTAAAGAAAAAGTTATAGATCAAAAATATCATGCTAGAAGAGAGGGTTCTCAGAAAAGTTATGGTAATAAAATTTTTGCTGGTTCAAGGCAGGATATTAAAAAAAATGAAGATAATACTGATAAATGAGTAAACCAATAATTTGGCTGTTTTTTATTATTTTTGTATTATCCGCTTGTACGGGCGATAACTGTATTGATGCGGATGATTTTGGCTTTGCGAAATTCACTATTTCATCCAGATATGAAGAGGAGGAATTGTACGAGCAGCAGCAAGATAACCAAATAGCGCCATGGCGTAATAGCGAATTTAGAGTGAATGGCGCGCCGCTAACTATAGTGGTAAAAACATGGAAACATGGAACGGATAAGAATAAATCCTGGGAGGTTTCAGCTTGGTGTGCTTGGTATGGCGAGAAAGATAATACTGCGACTTTGTCCACTTTTTGCGAGAGGTTGCAAGAATGCAAGTTTTATAATCAAATGTGCACCAATACTAAAGATGCGGAAATTACCAATGCTCCTTGTCTTTTTAAAAATGGGGTGGGTTTATATGCTTTGATGGCGGAGAAAGGAACAGATCCTAATTTATCGTTTGAGAAGCAACGATCTCCAGACGGCATTACCTTGCATCTTGGTGAGCCTACTCAAGGATATAAATTATATGATATTAGTCAAACAGGCGAGACCAGACCGGCTGGAGGAATTAATTATAATTATGAAGGCAAGGATAAGACTAAATATAATGATAATCCGTTATATTTTAAAATTTTAGATAAATTTTATGATGATAATAATGGGCAATATAAGATTGTTATTAAATCAGGAATTTGGGATAACCGGGAAGACCCAATAAGTTTCTTAACAAAATTGATAAAAGATCAGCTATTTGGTGATGATTACGGTCTAGTTAAGACGGTTTATCAAAATATTATTAAAAATCCAGCTTATCAGCTTTCCGTTTCTGCTCTATTAACCTTATACATCATCTTCACAGCTTTGTCTTATTTTACTGGCAATCTCAATGTCACTCATACTGAAATAATAATTAGAGTAGTTAAAGTCGGCATCGTTTCGGCATTACTGACTTCTGAATATAGTTGGTCGTTTTTTAACGATTATTTATATGTTTACTTTGTTGACGGGGTTGAAGAAATTTTAGCGATTATTCAAGATGCTGGCGCTGTAGGACCGGGTTCTACCAACATTTTAAATTTAATGTTAGCGCCCCAAACAATGGCAAAATTATTTGCGGTGCTTTTTGCGGAGTGGAACGGCTTTATTTATATAATACTATACTTTGTAGCTCTTTACTTTATTATATTACTAACTTTGCAAGGCACAATAATCTATCTGATAGCGTTGATAGCTATTGGTATGATTATAACTATGGGACCGATTTTTATATGTTTTCTGCTCTTTGGCATTACTAGGTCGCTGTTTGAAAACTGGTTGAGGCAGCTAATTTCTTACTCGCTGCAGCCTATTATATTATTCACAGGACTTGCTTTTATCGCAATAATCATTAGAACGGAGATTTATTCTACTCTTGGTTTTAGGGTGTGCAAACATGACTTTCCTAACCTTGGAACTATAAGCGAGATATTTGGCGGGTTTACTAATGATTTGGATTCTAGCATAAGCCAGTCGATATTTTATTGGTGGTTTCCTCTTCCGATTACGCACACGGATCCAAATAAAGATAAAGTGATGATCCCAGTGCCGCAAGACCATAAAAAAGATGACGGCTCTTACTGCGTTGCCTATGAATGTTTGGATGAAAGATTTGTTGAGCTGCCGTTTTTAGATCCTGATACAGATCAAGATAGAATAAACAGTTTTGCTAACGGCAATTTTGTTCATCTAGATGGGTTATTGCTGATTTTTGTTTCATTATATTTGCTTAGCAAGTTTAATGGACTTAGCGTGTCTATCGCCAGGTTCATTTCCAGTACTTCTGGCAATTTAACTAGCGTACAGAGTATGGGACAGCAGGCATTTGCTCCCATTAAGCGGCAATTTGACAAATTTACAGGGGTTGAAGTGGCGGGAAAAGCGATTGATAAGGCAAGAGAAGCCGTTTCCTCACGTGCTGCGGGCTTATATGAGAAGGTCATGATGGATCGGTTAAAGAAACAGGCTCTTGATCCTTCGTCTGCCAATGA
>CAZMMN010000076.1:0-4775 GCA_964567405.1 uncultured Rickettsiaceae bacterium
CCCGGCTTGCCATGGGATGGCGCTTCCGAAAGCTTGATGTTTCGAGGAATGATAGTATTAAATACCAAATCACCTAAGTGACTTCTAACGTCTTGCTCCACTTCTTCAGTTAAACGACTTCTCTTATCATACATAGTAAATAGAATGCCTGTAATTTTTATTTGAGGGTTTAATTGCTGTTTTATAGAATTAATAGTTTTCAATAAGTGACTTAGCCCTTCTAACGAGTAAAAATCGCACTGCATCGGAATCAGTACTGTATGCGCTGCAACTAAAGCATTAATGGTGAGTAAGTTTAATGAAGGAGGACAATCTATAATTATATAGTCATATAACGTGTCTATTAACTTTAACAAGTTAGATAATATGTACTCGCGCTTCTTAAAAGTGGCTAGTTCTACTTCCGCTGCAGCTAAATTAGTATTGGATGGTATTATATCTAAATTAGGGAGGATAGTTGGAGTTATAGCTTCCTCAATACTATTCAAGTTAATAAGAAGCTGATAAATTGTAATTTTTCTATTCTTTTGCTCAATTCCTAACCCGCTACTACTGTTTCCTTGAGGGTCTAAATCAATAATTAGAACTTTTTTACTCATTACCGATAAAGCACTAGCTAAGTTTATAGAAGTAGTAGTCTTGCCTACCCCCCCTTTTTGATTAACTACCGCCATTACTTTGGGCATAGGTTCCTAATTTCTAAGATTTTACCGAATTTACAGGTAATGCTGTCATAAATTTCATAGTCAAAAGACCATTGTTCTTTTGACAACCTCAACTCCTCTTTATATTTGCTTCCTTTAAGGAGTAACAGCTTATCCTTCACTGTAATGTTTCTTACCATCTTAAATAAGTCACTTAAGCTAGAAAAAGCTCTAGCAGTTAATACATCGCATTCTAACTTTAACTTTTCTACTCGCTCGTTCATTATTTTTATTTCATTAGTTGAGATTGACTTCGCTTCTACTAAAAATGTAGATTTTTTTCTATTTGCCTCAACTAACGTAACGGATTTTATACCTGCAATTGATAATATCATTCCCGGCAAACCAGCCCCTGAACCAACATCCACTAATTTAATATCTTTATTCTCCATAAATTTTAGTAGTTGTAAAGAGTCAAGCACATGGCGTTCATCAAAATCTTGTATAGTGTGTGGTGAGATAAGATTAATTCCATTATTCCATTTCAGTAATAATTTCTTATATGTTTCAATTAACTCCGTTAATTCACGTGGAACATTGAAGAGATCGTAGTCCATGATCCTTATATAGATATATTATAATTGCAGTTAGAGCGCAGGGAGTTATTCCAGAAATTTTTCTGGCTTCTCCAATAGTAGTAGGCTTATGATATGATAGTTTTTCTATAACTTCAGTTGATAAGCTTTCTATTTGAGAATAATCTAGATCATTAGGAATAATTCTCAATTCTTCTTTTTTAAAAAGCTTAATGTCTTCTATCTGCCGCGCTAAGTAAAAAGAATATTTAGATTCAATAGCAAGGTATTCTAGTAAACATGGGTTTATAGAAGTTAATTCCGGAAAGATCTTTAGTACTTCCTTAACTCCGAAAGTGGATAGACCTAACAAAACTAAGGCGGATTTACGAGAACCATCTTGCGAGATACACCACCCTAATTTGGATAATTGACTGGTAGTGATAGAGAAACTATCAAGAGCTTTTTTAGCTTTGGTAAGATCGCGTTGCTTTTCTTGAAAATGATTTTTTCTTATTTCCGAAATCAAGCCAATATCTATAGCTAATTGAGTTAACCTTAAGTCAGCATTATCCGCGCGGTTAGAGAGTCTATATTCATTACGAGAAGTGAAGAGTCGATATGGTTCATTGGTACCATAGGTTATTAGGTCATCAATCATCACCCCTATATAAGCATCAGCACGAGTTAAAATAAAGTTTGGAAGTTTCTTTGCTGACAATGCCGCATTAATCCCCGCTATAATTCCTTGCCCCGCTGCTTCTTCGTATCCAGTAGTGCCGTTAATCTGCCCAGCTAGGTATAATCCTTGTACTATTTTTGTTTCAAGAGTTGCTTTGAGTTGTCTAGGGTCAACATAATCATACTCAATAGCATAACCAGGTCTTAGCATTTTTACATTTTCAAGCCCTTGTATTGTCGTTAAAAATTCTAACTGTACCTCTTCCGGCAAAGAAGTAGAAATCCCATTAGGATATATTATATCATCCTCTATACCTTCAGGTTCCAAAAATACTTGGTGACTTGCTTTTGAGCTAAAACGTACAACTTTGTCTTCGATTGAAGGGCAATATCGTGGACCGATTCCTTCGATTTGTCCTGAATACATTGCTGATTTACTTAAGTTTTTGCTAATAATTTCATGAGTTTTATTATTAGTCTTGGTTACATAGCAATTTACTTGCTTTACTCTAACGTAATCAGTCAAGTTAGAGAAGGGTCTTGGGATTTTATCTCCTTGCTGAACATCTAATTTACTATAGTTAATTGAATTTTTATCAATTCGAGGGGGCGTGCCTGTTTTTAGTCTACCAAGTTTAAAATTCAATCTTTGTAAGGTCTTAGATAAGCTATAAGAAGGAGGTTCCCCCATTCTACCAGCTTCTATCTTCTTATTTCCTATATGAATAAGACCTGATAAAAAAGTTCCTGTAGTTAAAACTACATTAAAGCATTCAATAACCTCACCATTCTTTAACGCCACTCCCTTCACAACCTTATCCCTTATTATTAAGTCTTCTACCGAATCATATAACACCTCTAAATTAGGATAATTTCCCATAGTTTGATGCATCGCTAAGCGATATAATCTTCTATCAGCCTGAGCTCGCGGACCCCATACAGCAGGCCCTTTGCTCTCATTTAAAATTTTATAATGGATACCAGCTTGATCTATCGTTAACCCCATCACTCCATCTAAAGCGTCAATTTCTTTAACTAATATACCCTTCGCTACTCCTCCTATCGCCGGATTGCAAGACAACTCCCCTAAATTTTCCGCTTTTAGAGTAATAAGTAGGGTTGACACACCTAGCCTTGCAGCAGCCGTTGCTGCTTCGCATCCAGCATGCCCACCTCCAATAACTATTACATCATATTTTTTCACGTGAAACCGACCAGTCTATTCAACAATTTCGATTTGAGCAAAAAAGAAATTAATTTCTTTTTTTGCAGTCGTTTGGCTATCAGACCCATGAATGCTATTCGCTTCAATATCTACGGCAAAATCTTTTCTGATCGTACCAGGTTTCGCTTCTAGAGGATTAGTAGCTCCCATAATTTCCCTATTTTTAGCAATAGCATTCTCCCCTTTTAACACCTGCAAAACTACAGGACCAGAAGTCATAAAATCTATCAAACTTAAGAAAAAGGTTTTTTCTCTATGCTCACTATAAAAAGCTTCCGCTTGCTTCTTAGTTAATGTTACAAGCTTTTGAGCTACTATTTTTAGCCCTCCTTTCTCCAAATAAGAATTAATTTGTCCTATTAAATTTCTCTGCGTCGCATCAGGCTTAATTATTGAAAAAGTATATTCTTGTTTCATATAACTCATTTTTTATTTTAATAACTACAAGATTTTTTTATGATTTTAAAGTAAAATCAGCTCATATAACGTTTCAAATATTGCCCCGTAAAACTTTTTTTGCAAGCAATAACTTCTGCAGGAGTGCCGGCTATTACTATTTCTCCCCCTCTACCTCCCCCTTCTGGTCCCACATCAATAATATAGTCTGCGGTTTTTATAACGTCCATGTTATGTTCTATCACTAATACAGTATTCCCGAGATCTACCAACTTATGTAAAACTTTTAACAATCTGCTAATATCATCAATATGAAGACCCGTGGTAGGCTCATCAAGAATATATAAAGTTTTGCCGGTGGACTTCTTAGCTAATTCTTTAGCTAGTTTTATTCTTTGAGCTTCCCCGCCAGACAAGGTAGTAGCTGACTGACCAAGCTTAATGTAACCTAAACCAACCTCATTTAAAGTTAACAGATTTTCTTTGATAGTCGTCATTGCATCGAAAAAGTGGATAGCGTCTTCTACCGTCATTTCTAAAACATCGGCAATAGAATTGCCTTTATATTTGACTTCTAATGTCTCTCTATTATACCTACGCCCATTACAAGCATCACATTTTATGTATACGTCTGGTAGGAAATGCATTTCAATCTTAATTAAGCCATCTCCTTGACACGTTTCGCACCTACCTCCTTTGACATTAAATGAAAACCTTCCTATCTTATATCCTCGCGCTCTAGATTCAGGCAAGCCAGCAAACCAATCTCGGATGTGCATAAAGGTGCCAGTATATGTTACGGGATTTGAACGCGGCGTTCTACCAATAGGTAGTTGATTTATTTCAATAATTTTATCAATTTTCTCTAATCCAGCTATAGATTCAAATTTTCCAGGATAAGTTTTTGATGAGGGCTCTAAGTGCTTTAGAATTGCTTTATAAAGAGTATTAATTATTAAGGTGGATTTACCGCTTCCTGATACGCCAGTAACTACCGTAAAAGTACCTAGATTAATTGTTATATTCACATTTTTTAAATTATTAGAACTTGCATTAACTAAAGTTATAATATGATTAGAGCGACCCCGGCGAGTATAATTAGGTACACTAATAAACTTTTTGCCGCTAAGGTACTGACCTGTAATACTTTCCACAGAGTTTTTTATATCTTCCATGCTTCCTTGTGCAATTACGCGCCCACCATGGATGCCTGCACTCGGTCCAATATCAATTATATGGTCTGCTTCATGCATT
>CAZMMN010000077.1:0-4766 GCA_964567405.1 uncultured Rickettsiaceae bacterium
GGCAGCTGCAAGCACGGCAAGCAGAAGCTGAGCGTAGATAATTGCTTGAAAACTGCCAGTTTCAAAACTATGCATTAACCCGCAGCTAAACGATAAAATTATCAGCAAATTGAGTATGATAAATATTCGACCGCGTCCTATATAGTCAGACAACCAACCGGCTGCTACAGCAACAACAGCCATAATTATATAACACAGACTTGCTAATCTATTAACATCCATATCTAAAAAATGGCGATTCAGCTTTAGGTAAGACATTAAATATATAGCTTGCAAGTAAAATATGACTGAGCCAGTAGAATTAATTAATATAGAAATACATATCTCTACCCAATAAGAAGAGCAAACTTTCTTAAAAGGCGATTGCGCCAGTGCTCCTTTACTTTTTACCTCTTCAAATAAAGGGGTTTCTTCTGTGTACTTGCGGATGTATATTCCTGCAAAGATAATAAAAATACCAAGCAAAAAAGGCACTCTCCATCCCCAGCTTGTAAATTGCTCTTCTGATAAAGAAGAACGCACTAACAGAGCAATAGTAGAGCCAAACAATATGCCTATGCAAATACTCGCCATCGGCACGCTACCAACAAGCCCGCGATGTTTTTTAGGAGTATGTTCAATAATAAATGATACTGACCCGGTGAGTGTTCCTCCCATAGATAAACCTTGGAGCATCCGCGCTATAATCATAGCAATAGGGGCAGCAATTCCTATTGATTGATAAGTTGGCAAAATTCCAATAGCAGAAGTTGGAAACGCCATACAAATTACAGCTGCGCTAAAGGCAGTTCTCCTACCAAACCTGTCCCCGATGATCCCAAAAAATATTCCACCAACAGGACGCATGAAATACCCTAACGCAAATACAAAAAAAGCCTGTAGAATTGAGATATTTGGGTCAGTCTCAGGAAAAAACTTGCTACCTAGCACTGGAGCAAACTGACCAAATAACGCATAATCATACCACTCAAAGATATTAGCGACTGCACTGGAAAGAACTAATTTACGCTTATTCATTAAGACCCATCATGGATTAGAAGCATCCTTGCTTATTGCCTTTTTTTCAGAATATATAATAAATAAAGTAGAAGGTATGATTATTAAGGCACCATAAAGAGTGCTTTGTTCTGGCACCTCATTAAATATAAAGTAAGCTGATAGCGCAGAAACGATTAGTTCCAAATATCTATAAGGAGCAAGCGCAGTAGCATCAGCAAGAGAAAAAGCTTTTAAAATAAAGAACAAAATTAGGTTAGCACTGATGCCCAGAATAAAAAGCAAAATTATTTCGGTTACAGTTGGCGTTTGCCAGTACATTACGGAAGGGGGCGCCGCTAAGATAGCTGTAGTCAAGGCAGAGTAAAACAGCATACTAATCATTGATTCTTTGATAACAAAAATTTTATTTATAATATCTAGCATTGAAAAGCTAAACGCAGCAAGCACAAAAATTAATACCCAAGGGTTAAAGTCCGAGCCATTGGGTTTGAGAGTAATGACAATACCTATAAAGGCAATAAGCGTTACTACCCATCGCTGCCAAATTATATTTTCTTTTAGAAAAAAAACCGCAAGCACCAAAGTAAACAACGGAATTGCAAAACTAATCACAGTAGCAGTAGTTACCGGCGCAATAGTAAGCCCATATGTCCAGGAAGTCATTCCAAGAAACAGCAACACCCCGCGCGCTAAGTGAATAAGCGGATTGGTTGTGGTTATGGTGCGTAATCCATAGTAAAATATGAAAGGCAACAAAGTAAGAGTGCTAAACAAAAACCTAAAAAAAGCTACCTCAAAACTTTGCAGCCTAAGTCCGGTATATTTAGAGATAATATCATTTACTACACTACTAAATAGACTTAAAACAAACCAGCTAACCCCAATAAAATAATTTTTTAGTTTACCATTCATAAAATTTCCTCTTGACGCAGTAATAATAACTCTAATACACTCTATATTTAAATAAAAACTTTTTGATGTTTGTCTTTAAATTATTAATTTTAATAAAGATCGTTTTTAAAAGAATAAAACTTTGTGTATAATGTAATTATTAAGCTTATGCAAGAGAGAGATGTTGTCCATATGATAAAATTTAAATATTTTTTGTTGATCGGTAGTATTTTTATAGGGTTTTCTAGTTTCGCAGCTCCTGTTGAGGAGGATTACGAACCAACCTATCAAGAAGATGAAGGAAGATTATTATTCAAGCTCAGGGGCTATGGAATACGCTCAGATGGCAAACAGAAAAAACTTCCCGCGCCCACAGCAAGTTCCCCAAAGTCTAATGGTAGTTTAATTCAAAATGGCTTTGGTGCTGATGCAGCAAGTGCGATATTTTTTAATGATAATCTCGCCACTGAATTATCTATAGGTTTTAATTTACTGAGGGTTAAATCTTCTACTATATCTAACATAGGCTATAATTATAGCGGCACCAACCCGAGCCTAGGAAAACGCAGAGATGTATACTCTATTCCTCTAAGCTTTATTCCTCAGTATCACTTAGCGCCTTTTGGAGCTATTAGACCATATCTTGGAATAGGATATCACTATTCCTGCTTATTTACTAAATCAAAGCATATAAAAGTTAAGAACGGACATGGCGCTGTAGTGCAAGCTGGAGCAGATTTTGTAGCTAAAGACGATACGTTAATTACTGTAGACATAAGGCAATATTGGCTAGAACCAACTTTTACCTACAAATCCTCACTATTTAATGGTATGCAGCCAAACGGAGTCAAATCAAAAATAAAAATCAATCCATTAATTATTGCCGTTGGGATTGGGTTTAAGTTTTAAAAATCTAAAACTAGTTTAATGATTGCGCTTTGTAGTTAAATATACGTTTGTGATATAAAAGCCACGAGTTTGTTAAAACCCAGAGAAAAACAAAGGATAATCTGGGTTTTATTGTATATTGTTAAATATAAATGATATAGTAAGTGCTTAAAATATGATACATATTGTTAATATCTTAATAAATGAAGTGAAGTTTTAAAATGATTAAAAATATTTTATTTCTCTTAATTTTTTGTTTTAGTGCTTCTGCTTTTGCCGGGGGAGACGCGCAAGTAAAATTAGAGGGATTATTTACGTTTCAGGCAGGAATGAGGAACCAAAGCAACCTCAAAGGAACGGATAAATATCTTACTAATAATCAAAAGAATGGGGCTCTGTGGACAGACGCCAATATTTCAGCAACTCTCACCAAACAAGACAATGAGATAATTTATGGCGGCAAGCTAGTCATGCTGCCAAGCACTAAGCTAAAAGGCAGCTCTAGCTGTAATGGTTCATACTTGTTTTTAGAGACAGCAGAGTATGGTAGGGTAGAGGCTGGTTCTCCTCATGATGCTGGTTCTAAGATGCGTATCACTGGTGATAATGTTTCTGCAGGTTCAGGAGGCAGCACAGGTAATTGGTCAAGATATGTAAAGCTCAATGGGCAAGGGATGAGATATTATGGTCCAACAGCTAATGGTTCTAATATTAGTGCTGGAGTTGCGCCAAACTTTGTAGATTACTCTCAGTATTATTTAGGCGAGTATAAAACTAACCTAGGTCAAAGTCATGACAAGGCTGAACCACCAAGAAAAGTTAACTATTTTACCCCAATGCTAAATGGCTTTCAGCTTGGTATTTCATACGTGCCCGACAGCAGCAATTTAGGTGGTACCGGAATAAAAGAAGATACGCTAAAATCTACTTCGGGTTTTCAAACTGTTAAACTTGGAAAGGGGGAGAATAATAGCACAAGAGGGTTTATAATTAACCAAAATGTTAAGGATGCTATATCTTTAGGATTGGCTTATAACTATAATATAGCAGATGGGGTAGATTTAAAGGTAGCTGCTACTGGTGAATATGGCAAAGCTGCAGGGAAAGTAAAAGAAGTAGAGATGCAATTTAAAGATGGGAAAGAAAATATTAAATTGCTTAATGAGCATAAGCTTAGCGATCTAAAAACTTATAACTTCGGAGGGGTGCTTAGCTATGGAAACTTCAATTATGGCTTATCTTATGGTACTTTAGGCAAAAGCCTTACCTCTAAAGAATATAATAAAACAGGACGTAGAACTGACTACTATAATGGCGCAGTTGCTTATAAGCAAGGTCCTATCAAAACTAGCTTGTCTGGCTTTAAGGCATATAAGTATAAAAATACTGTGGATGCGGTAGCACTTAGCACGGAGTACAAAGTTGCCCCAGGCTTAACTTCATATGCTGAAATAGCCTGCTTTAAGGCACAAGGCAAGCCTACTCATTACCCAGAAGCAGAAAAGAAAAAAACTAAAGGCACTGTCGGTCTTATCGGGACAAAGTTAAAATTTTAATGTGCGGCAGTTCCCCATTTTCCTTACTATTGGAGAATGGGGAAATCAATTTGAACGACGCAATACAAGTTTAAGGCGCAGCATAACTTAATTAATAACTTTCTCTTTCTTGTTTTGTTAGGGCAGCAGCGGTAAAGAACAGATTTTTCTGTTTTCTTACCGCTGCTGTTTTAAATTATGTTCCATTATCTTTAGTAACAAGGCTATATGCTAAGAAGTTGCCATATATTGCTTTATCTTATATAATCAACATCAACCTAAGCTAGTTATGAATAGTGAAATAGGCAATTTATTATTGCTACTTTAGGTTTAGGCAGGGAGAAAATGTCAAGAGCAAGCATATGAGATTATTAATAATTGGTGATATAAATAGTGACATCAAAACTGCTATAGAGATTGCCCAGTCTAAACAAGCTAAAGTAAGCATGGTAG
>CAZMMN010000078.1:0-4743 GCA_964567405.1 uncultured Rickettsiaceae bacterium
CATCACATTCAAAAGCCTGTATTTCCTATCTCAGGACAAGCTAATCTCGGCATTACTGACGTTTTAAGATTAGCATTAACAGAAATTAAGAAGTTCCGTTCCTTTCTTCAATCAACAACGCTGCCATTAACCGAGCAATAGCTCAATTTGACTTATATAAGCAAATTGCTTAGTATGGTAGCCTTCTATTATGGAGAGCAGATGCGTTCAAATCAGCTATATCTTTTTCGAGATATGCGTTTTTTACCTATTTTTATAGTGCAGTTTTGCGGCTGTTTGAACGATAACATACTTAAAAATGCTTTAATAATTTTAATTACTTACAAATTATCCAACCAACTACAATATCCCCAATTCCTTATCTTACTTGCTAATGTTTTATTCGTCTTACCTTTTGTATTGCTGGCAAGTATTGCTGGTCAAGTAGCCGATAAATACGAACGTGCCACTATAGTCAAAATCGTTAAACTATTTGAAATCGCCGTAGTAGCGTTTTCCGCCTTCGGATTTATCCATAATAACTTAATTATCCTTTTCAGCTGTATAGGTTTGATGGGAGTACATTCGGCATTTTTTGGCCCTATAAAATATAGCGTACTGCCTGATCATCTAGAAAAAAACGAACTGCTTGCCGCTAACGGCTTCGTAGAAGCTGGCACGTTCATTTCAATTTTCATTGGCACTATTATCGGCGGGTTTTATAACTTAAACGCTAATTTGGTAATTTGCCTTGCTATTGCTATTAGCATAATTGGAATAGCAGCTAGTTACTTTTTGCCGAAATCTAACAATTTTAACAGCAAGCTTAAAATAAATTTCAATTTATTCCAAGAAACACAAGAACTACTAGGATATGTCTATAAAAAAAAGCATCTATATCTAGCTATCTTAGGCATTTCGTGGTTTTGGTTTATTGGCGCGGCTATTCTTGCTCAGCTCCCTTCCCTAACCAAAGATATATTAGGAGCGGATGAAAATGTCGCTAATTTGTTTTTAGCCACCTTTTCTATCGGCGTTGGCAGCGGGTCGTTCTTATGCAACAAGCTATTTAAAAACCAAATTACCGTCAAATATGTTTTTATTTCTGCGGTTGGAATTAGCCTATGCGGAATTGATTTATTTTTTGCCAGTACCATCAGCGCTGTAAACTATGAGCCTGAACAATTAAAAAGCATCGTAGTATTTCTATCAAAAAAGCATCACTGGCGAATTATTATTGACTTATTCTTGCTCGCTGCCATTGGCGGCTTGTATATAGTGCCGCTTTTTGCAGTGATGCAGTATTTTTCTCTACCTTCACACCGTAGCCGAGTCATAGCAGCCAATAACTTGATTAATTCAGTATTCATGGCATGCTCTACTGCATTACTTTCTCTGCTTTTTTATCTAGGCTATTCCATTCCTTTTATCATATTGCTGGTAAGCCTATTAAATATGGTAGTAGCTTTCTATATTTACGAACTAACGCCAGAAGTTAAAATCATCCCCACTAAACTACTTAAAGTTATTTTAAAATTCGTTTTTAATAAACTATATAAAGTAGAAGTAAGAGGACTTGAAAATTTCCATAAAGCCGGCAAAAGATCAATAATTATTGCTAATCATTTATCCTACATAGACCCTGCTTTGCTTTCCGTTTACCTTCCATCTACTCTAATATTTGCCATTCATAGCACAGTTGCTAAAGCCTGGTGGGTTAAGCCTTTTCTCAAAGTAGTTAAAGCATTGCCAGTAGATAATAATAATGCAATGGCTATTAAAACATTAATTGAATATGTCAAAAAAAATAAAAGAATAGCCATTTTCCCGGAAGGCAGGATTAGCACTACCGGCTCATTAATGAAAATATACGAAGGACCAGGAATGATTGCTGATAAAGCTGACTGTCCTATCTTGCCAATTAGAATTGATGGTACACAGTTCACTCACTTTTCCAAGCTTAAAAATATCCCCCAAACTAAAATATTCACTAAAGTTATCATTACCATATTGCCGCCCGTAAAATTCCAGCCTCTTAGCGAGATGGGCAGCAGAGACCGACGTAAATACATAGGCGAAGCGTTATATAATATTATGACTGATATGATGTTTGAAAGCTCTGGTTACCAACAACTGATTTTTAAGTCATTGATTGACGCCGCCAAAATTTATGGCTTTAATCACCCAATAATTCAAGACGCAAATGCAGAATACGCCCTTACCTACCGTCAGCTAATAGCTCAGTCTTTTACCTTTGCTAATTTATTGACTTACATTGCGCCTAGCGAGCCTATTGGTTTATTATTACCTAATACTGCCATGAGCTTATCTTTATTTTATGGCTTACAAGCAGCAAATAAATTGCCGGTTATGCTCGGCAATAGCAAGTCTATGGTAACTTTTGCCTGCCAAGCAATAAATATCAAAACCTTGATTATTTGCCGCCAACTCACCGAAAAAATGGAGTTAACTACTGAAATTAATGCCTTAGCGGTTAAAGGCGTACAAATTATTGAATTAAATGAATTATTGCAACAACCGACTAAGTTTGGGAAATACAAGGCTTTTTTAGGCAGTTTATTTCCCCAAACCTACTATAACAAAATAGCTGGCAGCGTTGAGGAAAACAAACCAGCCGCCATTTTATTTACCAGCGGCTCTCAAAGTCCGCCGCAAGCAGTTGCTTTATCTCATAAAAATCTGCAAGCCAACCGTTGCCAATTAAGCGCTCGACTAGATTTTAACATTCACGACATTGCATTTAATGCTTTGCCTATTTCTAGCTGTTTTGGCTTAAATAGCCTACTGCTAACTACTTTAAGCGGCATTCGTACTTTCCTTTATCACTCGCCTGAGCGCTATCGCATCATTCCTGAAATCATCTATGATATTGGCGCCACCATTATGTTTAGTACTGATCTGTTCCTCTATAATTATGGCAAGTATGCTCATCCTTATGACTTTTACTCTCTAAGACATGTCTTTGCCGGCGAGCAAAAGTTGCATCTTCACACTAAAGAATTATGGCTTAACAAATATGGCATAAGAATTTTTGCTAGCTACAGCGCCCCAGAATGCTCAGCCATCATCGCCACTAATACTCCGATGCATAGCAAGGCAGATAGCGCCGGCAAACTTATGCCTAAAATTACCTACCATCTCCAGCCTGTACCAGAACTAGTAAAAGGAGGTAGGCTACATGTCAAAGGTCCCAACATCATGCTTGGCTATATCCGCAACAATGACGGCAATCTTGCCATAACTCCTCTTAAAAACTCAATGCTTGGCAAAGGCTGGCATGATACCGGCGATATTGCCGAATTTGATGAAGAAGGTTACTTGCGAATCATCTGCAAAGCTGAGCAGCTCGCCAAAATAAATGGCGAGCTAATATCGCTCGCAACGTTAGAACAGCTTGCTTGCTCAATAGATCCAGATAATTTACATGCCGCAATTTACGCTACAGCGAACGCGGCAGAAAATCAGGAAATTATTTTATTCACTACTAATAATAAGTGGCGACAAGATACATTTGGCAATTTAATTAACCAGTTTTTTTTATCCGCTAATTATTTCCCAGCATCTATAATTAATCTGCCAAAAATGCCGCTACTTACTAATGGCAAAATTGATTATCGCACCCTAAAACATTTTATTAAAGATAGAGAGAGTGAAAATAAAAAACCCGCTTTGGCTAAAGCCATATAATAAATTTACCGTTTTTACTTGCCTATTAGTTGGCGCAGTGTTTGCCTTACTTATTTCTCTTGGCATCTGGCAGCTTATCAGATTACAAGAGAAAAAGTCGCTGCTCAACCAACTGCAAGAAGCTATAAATATGCCACCGAAAGAGCTAACCGCCAATCAAGCATTATATAGCAAGGTAAAAGTAAAGGGAAAGTTTCTAGAAGGTAATAATATTTATCTCTATCGCCGCCATAACTTTATGGGTAGTAGTAGTGCTGGTTACTATTTGCTTACCCCTTTTCAAACCTCTAGCAATAAAATTATTATAGCAGCAAGAGGATGGTTTACCGAGCAAGATAAAGCGCAGATCTCAAACATAAAAAACCATGGGTTAGAAGAAGAAATTATAGGGCTTCTGCTCCCCAGTGAAAAAAAGCTTTTCCTTATTCCTGCTTATGACATGCGTAGCAATATTTATTTTTCTTTGGAATTATCCACAGTAGCTAAGCAGCTAAATTTAAATATAGAGAATTTTTATTTATTACTATCCTCTCCCCTGCCAGGCGATGCTATCGATCTCCTAAAGCCCTTCCCACCTCTGAAGGAGTTAATTCATCTCCGCAACAACCATTTAGAATATGCGCTCACCTGGTTCGGTCTCGCCCTTGGTTTGCTGATTATTTGCTACCGAGTAGTTAACTTTTCTTAATTATATTTATTGACATACTAGTAACTATCTTATATTAAATCTCCTCAAATATAATTAAGAAAAAATATGTCTAAAAAACCTGAAGAATTCACTAAGAAACTTAAGAAAACTGACAAAAAACAGCCAAAAGTTAAGAAAAAATCAACAGGACATGAAACTGAAGTACACCAGAAGGTCGAACGCCCGCTGGAGAAGGCAACTAGTAAGCCTATCATAAAAACAAAAATGCAAACGCAAGAGGAGCCCTCATCATCACTTAATTTGAATACTACTAACACCCCGCCAATGCATCTAGCTTCACGGCAATCAGGTTGGGATGTAGGCACATATGAGAGCGCTAGTAGAGCACAATCTAGCGGACAGCAATC
>CAZMMN010000079.1:0-3246 GCA_964567405.1 uncultured Rickettsiaceae bacterium
CGAAGATGGGGATAGCAAGCTCTTTGACTAAGGATACATTAGCTCAAAAATTAGTGGAAATATTTAGTTATAATAGTACGGAGCATAAAGCATTAAAAGTGCTTTCTCGCGATATAAGTGAGGTTATGCGGGTAATAAGTTCTACTACAGAGCAAGAACTGATATTTTTGCTTAGCGGGAGAGAGAAAGATGATCAAGAATTAGGTAAAAAGTGGCCTGAGGATAAGAGTGAATCACAAGCAATAGTTAATGATGAAAAAATAGAAACGGCAAAATCAAAGTTAGAAGTACAAAGCAATACATCATTGATTAAGCAGCTTGGCTTATTGATGCAGGATTCGTTGTGGCTTGCTGGGATTGGTGTTGAGTGTGCAAAAAAGGGGCTATTTAAAGGAGACGTTGACTTAGTACATGATTTAATTGTTCATCAGAGAGTCGAGTATTATGGTGAGGTTATTGAAGCAATGGTTAAAAATGATCCTTTGCTTTTACAAAAAAGAAATAGTGCAGGTAACTTAGTTTGTGATGTGATCATGAAGATGCCAAATCATCATCCATTTAAATATAATTTATTATCTATAGTAATCAATGCTGCATCTAATGCTCAGATAGATCGTATACAAGAGCTAGAGGATATATATAATTTTGAATATGGAGATGAAGCTTTAGGTAAGGAGGACTTATTAATTATGAAGGCATCTCTATATTTTGGTTTTAAGACAACTCCAGAAGAATTGAGAATAAGAAAGTATGATTTTATAAAGCATGATGCGGAAGGAAATAATATTTTACATAGTTGTCTTAGTGCAAAAGCTAAAAAATTTAGCAACGAATGTGATCTAGCAATCCTACAATTAGCCTTTGAAGTTTTAGAGTCTCGGGTTTTAAACGGTGAGATGTCAAAAAGAGAAGTCTGTGACTTATTTTGGAATAATGAAAAAAAACTATGGCATTTAGCAAAGAAGCAAGAACTTGGCGAAGTTTTAGAAGAATTATATGAAAAGTGGGAAGGGATAGAGAGAGTAGGTAGCTTAAAGAATGATAATGGTGAGAATATATTAACGCCAGCAAATAGTGATATAAGAAAGATATCTCAATATTATTCGTTGGTTGGATGGCAGTTAAATATTAGTGATCTGTTTGTGCGGGGAATAAAAACCGAGCCATGGAGAAGCAACGAACAAATTATAGAAATAGTCAATAGAACAAATAACAAGGGTAATAGCTTATTATATGAAATGATTAAATTAGATGAGAGTGAATATATTAAGTTTGATTTGGACAAGAACGAGTCAATTAATAAGTTACTGTGTTTTGGAGTTTTACCAAGAATGACTTTGAGGTCTGATGGATTAAATCCGTTAATCTTAGCACTCAGATCGGGTCAAGAAGATATATTAGAGATCCTTATGAGACATGAAGAAAAAGCTGCTGTTGAAAATATAGATTGTAATCCTGAGGTGGGCGTAAATGAATTAATAACTACAGACATGTTTGAAATAGAGCATCGCGATATAGATTTAGAGCCTCAAAGCTTGTTAGTAGGTTTAGACGGTTATTTCACTGAAGGCTGAATTGTATCAAGACTAGTATTTTTCCATGCTTCTTCCATTTAAAAATGAAGTGCAACAATTTGATATTTGCTGTTAAACTGTACAAATATTTGGGGATGATTACCGTTGAATTTTTCTAGTGCTTGCTTTGTCGCTAATGCTATGTTAGATTTATATTAAACCATAGGTTTAGTAAAGATAATATCAGAATCTTCGATGCCATACAGGTAATTTGCGTAAATATTATAAGATAAGCTCACAACTCAATATGCGCATGTTAATTAACTAGCTGTTATTAATAATACACTTAAATATTGGTACCGCATAGTCAATAGTAAGACACTAATATAATATTGTTTAGAAGAGGGATGTGCTATCATGCCATATAATGAAAATTATAATACGAGCAACGTAGAGGCTTTGCTTATAAAAATCGATTGTAAATCTATATCAAATCCTCCTCTTAACTATAACGATAAGTTTGCTTTAAATTCTCCATGTAATATTGATCATAATCACCCTTTAGAGCCTAATACCTATCTAAAGAGTACATTAAATAGCGAACGATATAAAATCACAGAAACTGGTAATATCAGCATCTTAGAGTCACCAATTCACCAAAGCGAAAATGCACAAACTAAAAGAACTATCTCGGCTTCTGTTTCTGATAGTAATAATGGTTCTGAGGCTTTAAATGATTCAAATGTTGACTTAGCTACTCTTCAAGCCAGCGTAATAGAATCATTGAATACTGATCCCAATAATTATATGACTCTTGGGCGTTCCTGTGATATTACGGGCGATTATGAGAATGCAATTAAGTTTTACCAACGTGCGATTAGTTTAAATCCTGATATGGCGGCTCTATATGAGGCGATAGGTAATTCATTCTTCGCTTTAAAGCAGTTTGAGTCTGCAATAGATGCCTATAGAAAATTAATTGAATTGAATCCTGATACCTTCTCTGGTTACAATAACATGGCTGTTGCCTTTTCAATGATGGGTAACCATGTAGAAGCTTTAGAAGTGTATAACAAGGCAATATTAATACATCCAAATTTAGCAGAATTACATGATGGTAGAGGTAATGCTTTATTACACCTTGGTAGATATCAAGAAGCTATTGTTGCTTATGATAAATCACTTTTCATTAAACCAAATCATGTACCCAGTTATAATCATAAGGGTAATGCTTTAATTGGCATGAAAGATTATGACGCAGCTATAGAGTCATATAACAAGGCAATAGAATTAGACCCTAATTTCAACAGCTATCGCAATAAAGGCAATGCTCTGATCACAATTGGAAGATTTGAGGACGCAATAGGAGCTTATGATAAAGCTCTTGAGTTACAACCGGAGTTAGCTTGTTATAATAACCGAGGTAATGCCTTAATGGCCTTGGGTAAGCCTGTAGAAGCTGTATCTTCGTATGATGAGGTGATAAGATTAAATCCTAATTTTGTTTTTGGTTACTTTAATAAAGGTAATGCACTAGTTGCTTTAGGTAAACTAGATCTAGCAATTGATGCTTATGAGAAGATAGTAAAACTACAACCAGATGCACCTTATGCTTATGATAAAATAGGTCTAGTTTCGTTAGCTTTAGGAAAGTTTGATCCTGCAGTTAGTGCCTTTAGTAAAATTATAGAATTACAACAAAATCATTTTGGTGCGTATAATAATTTAGGCA